>JAUWAH010000192.1 GCA_030602145.1 Desulfobulbus sp. | reverse complement strand
TGAAGGGCGTGGTCGACTCCGAGGACCTGCCGCTCAACATCTCCCGCCAGGCGCTGCAGGACAATGCCCTGGTGGTCAAGCTGCGCAAGGTGCTGACCAAGCGGGTGATCAAGTTCCTGGCCGAGGAGGCCGAGCGCGACGCCGAAATCTACCGGGAATTCTGGAAGACCTTCGGCATCTTCATCAAGGAAGGCGTGACCGCCGATTTCGAGCACCGCGCCGAACTGGCCAAGCTGCTCCGCTTCGAATCCTCGGCCTCCGAGCCGGGCGTCATGATCTCACTGGATGACTATGTCGGCCGGATGCGCGAGGGCCAGGACAAGATCTATTTCATCAACGGCCCCAGCCGGACGGCGGTCGAATACAGCCCCTACGTGGAGCTGTTCAAGAAACGCGGCGTGGAGATCCTCTATACCCTGGAGCCGATCGACGACTTCGTCCTCAACCACCTGGGCGAATACAGCGGCAAGAAGCTGGTCTCCGCCGACCGGGCCGACCTGAGTCTCCCCGAGACCACGGCCGCTGCCGAGGAAGCGGAAGTCAAAGACACCGGCGAACCGCTCGCCGCGGCGGTGCTGACCTCGCTGTGCCGCTGGATGAAGGAGGTGCTCGGCGACCGCGTCCAGGAAGTGAAAGCCTCCAGCCGCCTGGTGGACAGCCCGGCGATGATCGTCAATGTCGACGGTTACATGACCTCCTCCATGGAGCGGATCCTCAAGGCCTCCGGCCAGACCGAGGTGTTCGGCATGGGCTCCAAGAAGGAGATGGAAATCAACCCGGCCAGCCCGCTGATCAAGAAGCTGGCCGGACTGCGGGAGACCGACGGAGCCTTCGCCGCCGACCTGGTCGAGCAGATCCATGACAATGCCATGATCCAGGCCGGACTGCTGGTCGACCCCATGGTGATGGTCCGCCGCAACTACCGCATCCTTGAACGGGCGGCCGGCGAACCGACCCCGACCGCCTGATTGCCCCCCTCCCTGCTCCGCATGGTCTGCAACCGGCCCGGCCCGCGCCGGGCCGGTTTGCGTCTAAGGCGTCGGTTTTGGGTTTTATTTCTGGAGACGAGACCTCTCTGAACTTGAAAAATGGTTGAGTTCACGATATATGAACACAACTTTTTCTGTTCCGCGCCGCGTTCCTGGAGGATTTCCGATGCGTTTCCCCCTGTCTGTGTTGATGCTGACGCTTCTGCTGCTTGGTGGCTGCCATACCAAGCAGGTGCGCCATCTTGCCTCCGATGCCTCCCTGATCAAGCCGGGGCAGACGACGCTCAAGGAAGCCCAGAGATACCTGGGCGAACCCGACGGCCGGCGCGAGGTCGCCCCCGGGGTGAGCGAGCTGGTCTATTACGAGGACCGGCCCGGCCTCTTCGGCACCATGCCGCTGCTCGGCTCCATGACCGGCCAAACCGGCTATGAAATGATCGTCCTCACCGTCGAAAACGATATCGTCACCCACAGCGAGTTCCGGAACTACAACCAGTCGGAACGCAAGTGGATGGAGGATTTCACCTGGAAAGAGGTCCAGTGAGCCGGCCTTCCAGCTTTGACATCAACCGGGAGCGGATGATCGAGGAACAACTCGTTCCCCGGGGCATCACCGACCCGAGGGTACTGGAGGCCATGCGCACTGTGCCCCGGCACCTGTTCGTCGAGGACGCTTTCCAGGCCCATGCCTACGGGGACTTTCCCCTGCCGATCGGCAGCGGTCAGACCATCTCCCAGCCCTATATCGTCGCCCTGATGAGCCAGGTGCTCCACCTCACCGGCACGGAAAAGATCCTGGAAATCGGCACCGGCTCCGGCTACCACGCCGCTGTCCTTTCCCGCCTCTGCCAGAAAGTCTACACCGTGGAACGGCTCGACGCCCTGGTCAGCCGGGCGCGCAAGGTGTTCGACCGGCTCCGCTACCACAACATCATCTCACGGATTGACGACGGCACCGTCGGCTGGCCCTCGGAGGCCCCCTTCGACGCCATCATCGTCACCGCCGGCGGCCCCCGCATCCCCGAACCGCTGATCGCCCAACTGGCCGATCCCGGCCGCCTGGTCATGCCGGTCGGCGGCCAGAACGTCCAGGAACTGCAGGTGGTCGAGCAACAGGACGGAGTCCGCACGGTGTCCACCATCGAGCAGGTCCGCTTCGTCGACCTGATCGGTGCCCACGGCTGGCCCAACTGACCCGGTTGCCGGACGAAGGCGTGCCGGCGCGCCGCTCCTTGTCCATCTTCCCGAACCCGTCCCGCCCGCACTGAAAACCCTTGCTTCTCCGTCGCCGGCAAGGGACAATGGAACCAGTTGCGTTCCCACTCCCCATCTTGCAGCCGACAACGACCATGCCCTTTCTCAACAGCGAAACCCTCCTCGATCTCCTGGTCAAGCACCGCCTGCTCTCCGACGAGCAGCGCCAGTTCATCATCCTCCACAAGGGCAGGCAGCGCCAGAAACTGCTCCGCCAGTTCGGCGGCCGCCGCCAGGACGATGAACACAAGCTGGACAAGGGGTTTCCCGATCTGGTGGACATCATCGTCTCCCTGGACCTTGAGAGTCCCGGGTCGAACAAGGTGCCCCTGACCGAGGAGACGATCATGCGGGCCGTCGCCCACGGCCTCAAGATTCCATTCAAGAAGCTCGACCCCCTGGAACTGGACATGGACACGGTCACCAAGACCATCCCCCGTTCCTTTGCCATCAACCACCTCATCCTGCCCCTGGAACAGAAGGAGGGGGTCCTCGAGGTGGTGACCTATCACCCGGACATGGAGCATGTGCTTGAGGACATCGAGCGGGCCAACCAGGTCAAGGTCCGTCACTCGCTGTCCACCCGGACCGATATCAAGAAGATCCTCGCCGAATTCTTCGGCTTCCAGCGGTCGATCACCGCCGCCGAATCCCAATTCGGCGCCGCTTCCATCTCGACCACCGTCGACATCGGCAACCTGGAACAGTATGTGCGCCTGGCCTCGACCAAGGAACTCAGTTCCACCGACCAGCACATCAAGGCGGCGGTCAACCACCTGTTCAACTATGCCCTGGAGCAGCGGGCCAGCGATATCCACATCGAACCCAAGCGGGATGTCTGCCTAGTTCGGTTCCGCATCGACGGCATCCTCCACACCATCTACAAGTTGCCCAAGGCGGTCCACTCCGCCATCACTTCGCGGATCAAGAGTTTGGGGCGGCTGGACATCGCCGAAAAAAGGCGCCCCCAGGACGGCCGCATCAAGATCGGCCAGCGCGAGGAGGGCCGCGAGGCCGAGATCCGCGTGTCCACCGTACCGGTGGCCTTCGGCGAAAAGACGGTGATGCGGATCCTCAACCCGGACGTCATCTTCCAGGACCTGGATCAACTCGGCTTTTCCCGCCGGGACCGGGTGGTCTACAACAGCTTCATGACCGCCGCCCACGGCATTGTCCTGGTCACCGGCCCCACCGGCAGCGGCAAGTCGACCACCCTCTACTCCACCCTCAAGCGGATCGCCTCGCCGGAGAGGAACATCGTCACCGTCGAGGACCCGGTGGAAATGGTCTACGAGGAGTTCAACCAGATCGCCGTCCAGACCCAGATCGATGTCACCTTTTCCACCATCCTGCGCAACATCCTCCGCCAGGACCCGGACATCATCATGATCGGCGAGATCCGCGACCTGGAAACCGCCACCCACGCCGTCCAGGCGGCCCTGACCGGCCACCTGGTCTTCTCCACCCTGCACACCAACGATGCCGTTTCCACCGTCATCCGCCTCGAAGACCTGGGGCTCGAACCCTTCCTCATCGCCTCGACCCTGCTCGGCGCCCTGGCCCAGCGGCTGGTGCGGCGCAACTGTCCCCACTGCATCGAGCCCTACACGGTCGATGCGGCCGGCCTGCGCAAGCTCGGCTTTCCGGTGCCCGGACGGGAGACCGTGGAGTTGAAAAAGGGCAAGGGCTGCCTGCAATGCCGCAACACCGGCTTTCTAGGCCGGCTGGGCATCTTCGAGATCTTTCCCATGTCGGAGCAGTTGAAAAAGCTGATCGCCGCCAAGGCCACCGACTCGGAACTGCGCCAGGTGGCCATCCGGGAGGGCATGACCACCCTGCGCGAGGATGCCTGGCGCAAGGTCCAGGCCGGTCTGACCACGGTGGAGGAGGCCCTGCGGGTCACCGGGGAAACCGCCGACGGTTGATTTTTTCCTGGCAATCCGGCCGACACGACCTATAGTGGCGGCAGCAACGGCAACCAGGAACACACGGACGGACCATGGGACAGAAGATCGTCAGCAAGAACAAGAAAGCCTTCCACGATTACCACATCGAACAGACCTTCGAGGCCGGCATGGTGCTCAGCGGCCCGGAGGTCAAGTCGCTGCGGGCGGGCAAGGTCAATCTCCGCGACGGTTATGCCCTGCTCAAGGACGGCGAGGTCTTTCTCTACAACGTCCACATCTCGCCCTACTCCTTTGCCACCCACATCCAGCAGGACCCACTCCGGGTGCGCAAGCTGCTGCTGCACCGGCGCGAGATCCGCAAGCTGATCGGCAAGCTCCACGAGAAAGGCGTTGCGCTGATCCCGCTCAAGATATACTTTATTGCCAACGGCAAGGCCAAGGTGGAACTGGCCCTGGCCAGAGGCAAGAAACTCTACGACAAACGGGCTGCGCTGAAGGAAAAGGATTCCAACCGCGAGATCGAACGAACCCTGCGGCGCGACGACTGATCCCAGGCAGCCACCGACCACCACAACCGATCTTCCACAAGGGGGCGAAACGGATTCGACGGGGATATTGAAGCTTAGTGTTGCATGCCGAGTTTCTGTCAGCTCGTAAAAATGGCGGAATTAAATATAATCGCAGACGATTATAACTACGCAATGGCAGCGTAAGCTGCTTTGCCGTCCCACCGGATCTCGCCTGTAGGTCCGGATTCGGGGCGTCGACTCAACGGGCTGGTTGACCGCGATCGCCTGAGGCACGGTCAATGAGATTTTCTCAGGCTGGCGTTCGAGTATCCCGGTTCCGGGTGAGAGACGAACGCGAGACCCAATCCCGGAACTAAGCATGTAGAGACATGAGGGGAGAATTTTCGGACCCGGGTTCAACTCCCGGCGCCTCCACCATTTCACAGTTCGACAACATTCGAAGAAGTCCAAAAAAGCCCGCTTTCCTCAAGGATTGCGGGCTTTTTGTTGTCCAGGGTCATCCAGGCTGATCTGCTTGAATCCAAGAATATTTGTTGGTATTATATGGCCAACATGCCAACAATCAGAAACTTGATACCAACAGGCGGTGCCAACAAACAGAAAAAGGTCAGCATTTCAGAGCATTGAACGGGCAATCTGGATTCTTTCGAAGAGTGGGGAGGTACCAACACACATGGGCGGAGCTACCAACAAATTAACCAGTAAAGAGTTGGAGAATGCAAAACCAGAAGCCAAAACCAGGAGGCTGTCCGATGGTGGTGCCTATTCCGGTGAAGTCGGCCACGCATTCCAGTCGAATCCGGCCGGGCATTCCGGTGGAAGGCGGCCACCTGTTCCGGTGATTCCGGCCACCCTGGTCGGAGCGTAGCGACGCGGTTGTTTATGGTGTCTCTACTTGC
>JAUWAH010000011.1 GCA_030602145.1 Desulfobulbus sp. | reverse complement strand
CCGCCTTCGGCACCGCCATTGTCTGGCTGCCGGCCCTGATCATCCTGGGGCTGAAGGGCGATTTCGTGGGGGTGGGCATCCTGGCGGTGCTGTGCGGCGGGTTGGCCGGCAACCTCGACAATGTGCTCCGCCCCCGGCTGGTGGGCAAGGACACTGAGATGCACGACCTGTTCGTCCTGTTCGGCACCCTGGGCGGCATCTCCATGTTCGGCGTGCTCGGCATCATCATCGGCCCGATTGTCGCCGCCTTGTTCATCACCATCTGGGAACTCTACGGCAAAGCCTTCGAAGCCTATCTGCCCGATGTCGGCCCTCTGTTCGGCCACGGGAAGGGTGTGCCGGCCGTCGCCGCCGAAGGTGCCGAGACAGGGGGCCAATCCCCCGAGCAACCGGTGGAGACTCCGCTCGGGACGGAAGCACCGCATGATCCCCGGGAGCAGGCCGGCGATGAACTCCCGGAGAAAAGGGATTGAATTTCCCCCGGTTCTTCATTACAACAGCCCGATCGGTCGGAACCTTGTGGCACAGCCCGGAACACGGGAGATGGCGACATTTTTTCAGTGCGGGACCCGGCCACAGCGAACAAGGATAAGCGTGCACTCCGGTATGGCTCTGCCGCCGGAACCACCATCGTTCACGGAAAACAACTGGTTGGAGACAGGCAATGAGTGAAGAGATACGGGTCAAGAATACCGGCCTGCGCGGGGTGACCGTGGCCGATTCGGGGATCAGCTTCATCGACGGGGAAAAGGGGGTCCTGATTTACCGGGGCTATCGCATCGAGGATTTGGCCGACCGGTCCTCGTTCATGGAGACGGTTTTCCTGCTGCTGTTCGGCGTCCTGCCCTCGGTCGAGCAGTTGGAGGGGTTCACCCGCCAAGTGAAGGACATGCGGCGGGTTCCCGACTTCGTGATCGAGTCGATGCGTCACTGGCCCAAGGATGCCCGGCCCATGGATGTACTCCAGGCCTGTGTGCCGCTCTTGTCCATGGCCGAGGAACATAGCGATGCCATGGACCGCCAGGTCTGCCTCAACCGCTCCATCGGCCTCGTCGCCCGGATGCCCACCCTGGTGGCCGCCTGGCATAGGATCCGCAGCGGTCAGCCGGTTCTGGAGCCGGATGCCGAACTCGATCACGCCGCCAACTTTCTCTGGATGCTCCAGGGCAGACGCCCCGATCCGGCTACGGCCAGGGACCTGGATGTCTGCCTGATCCTCCATGCCGACCACACCTTCAACGCCTCGACCTTTGCCGCCCGTGAGGTGGTCTCCACCCGGGCCAGCCTGTATGCCGGGGTGTCCGCCGGCCTGGGGGCCCTGTCCGGCAGCCTGCACGGCGGCGCCAACGCCAAGGTCATGGAGATGCTGCTTGCGCTGGAGCACGAGCCGGACATCGAGGGATGGGTGAAGGAGCAGTTGCTGCAGGGCGACCGGATCATGGGCATGGGGCATGCCATCTACAAGACCGGCGACCCGCGGGCGGTCTACCTCAAGAAGATGGGTCAGCGGCTGGGCGAGCAGACCGGCGGCAAATGGGCGGCCATCTCCCACAAGATCGAGGAGACGGCCCTGGCGGTGTTCGCCGCCCAGGGCAAGACCACCATCCTGCCCAATGTCGACTTCAATTCGGCGCCGGTCTATTATCTGATGGGCATCCCCACCGACCTGATGACCCCGGTGTTCGCCATTTCGCGGGTGGCGGGCTGGTGTGCCCACATCATCGAGGAGCAGTTCGCCGACGTTCAGGGCAAACCGGCGCTTTACCGGCCCCAGGCCCAGTATGTGGGCGAATATTGCGGGTTGATGGGCTGCGAATACTCGCCGCTGGACAAGCGGAAGTAAATACTCTCCGGGCCGGTCTACCAGGCGGTGGTGCTCAGGTCGACCTTTTTATCGGCGATCAGCCGCAGGCAGGCGTCGACACTCTCGGCATGATAGAGGGTTCCCCGACCGGTGCGGATCTCGTCGAGGGCCGTTTCCAGTCCGAGCGAGGGACGATAGGGGCGGTGCGAACTCATCGCCTCCACCACGTCGGCCACGGTGAGGATCTTGGCTTCCAGGAGCAGGTCCTTTTCGGTGAGGCCCCGCGGGTACCCGGAACCGTCCAGATGCTCATGGTGCTGATAGACGATCTCGGCCACCGGCCAGGGGAAGGGGATGTCCTTGAGGATCTCGTAGCCTATCTCGGTGTGGCACTTGATGATGGCCCGTTCCTGGACGGATAGCCGCGCCGGTTTGGCCAGGTATTCCGAGGGCAGGCCGATCTTGCCAATATCGTGGAGCAGGGCGGCGAAATGGAGCCCTTCCAGCTTTTCTTCGCTGAGTCCCAGTTCCCTGCCGATGGCGCAGGCCAACTGGTCGACCCGCATCTGGTGGCCGGCGGTGTAGGGATCGCGCTTCTCCGCCGCCCGGGCCAGCGACTTGACCGTTTCCTCCAAACTGGTATGGAGTTCGTCGCGGCTCTTTTTCAGGGCCTCAAGGGCATTCTTCCGCTCGGAAATGTCGCGGGCGACCCCACGGAACCCCAGCAGTTCGCCGCTGTCGCTGAACACCGGCACACCGTTTTTTTCGATCACCACCACCCGGCCGTCCCGGGCCTGGCAGACGGTCTCAAAGCCGCTAAACGGCTTGCGCGAATCGATCAGCCTCCTGAAAATTCGGCTGGTCCGTTCCACCTCCCTGATGGTGATCAGGTCCACCAGATGCTTGCCGACCAGTTCCTCCGGTGCAAAACCGAGCAGGTCGCGCACCTTGGGGCTGCAATAGGTGTAAGTGCCCTCGGCGTCGATCTCCCAGATCCAGTCACTGGTGGTTTCGACCAGCGACCGGAACCGTTCGTTGCTCTCCTCCAGGGCGGTCAGGAGCCGTTCCCGCTCCTCCCAGATGATCCGTCGGACCCGATCGGCCAAGACCGTGTGGCGGATGATGTAGAAGGCCAAAAAGGAGACGAAGAGCAGGATGACCGTGGCGATGGCATTGAGCTGCTTGGCGATCGTGCCGATCTCGACGTTGACATCCTCGACATACAGACCGGTGCCGATTATCCAGCCCCATGGCTCGAAGCCGCGCACGTAGGAGAGTTTGGGGACGATCAGGAGCGGATCGTCCTGCCGCTGAAAGAGGTAGTCGACGTACCCCGCTCCCTGGGCCTCAACCACCTTGACGAATTCCTCGAGCAGATTCTTGCCCATGGGAAAACGGACATCGGGCACCTCCTCCCCACGAAGATCGGGGCGATAGGGGTGGACGACAATCAGGCCCCGCATGTCGTTGACCCAGAAGTAGTCCTTGTTTTCCGGCCCGTAGCGGATATCACGGATGATGTCCATGGCGGCCTGCTGCGCCTGCTCCCGGCTCATTGCTCCGGACTGTTCCATTTGTTCGTAGGAAGCGACCATGCTCCAGACGATGGTGTTCAACTCCCGCAGCATCTCCCGTTTTTTTTCCAGGAGGTTCTCCTTGAGGGAGGGCAGGATGATGACAAAGGTGGCGGTGACGAACAGGACGATGGTCAGCAGGGCCGGCAGGGCGATCCTGATGGAAATGGCGTGGGCAAATTTTCGTTTTTTGTCCTTTTCCATGGCTGCGACCGGTTGGGGCAGAAAGTACTGGCTGCAACGCACGATGGGTTACGCTGTGGTGGCCTCTGTCCACGGAACAGCTTGTTCCGTGGGGTGGTTTCGGCTCGTGCGGGCCGTGGGACTGGCTGTCCCAATGGAGTCCACCATACCGGTTGGCGGCAATATCGGCAAGGTTTCTTGCGCCCAGCGCAGTGGCCGACTGGAGCGGCCGTCCCGATCGGCAGGGGAAAAATGGGCTTGACTTTCCCGGTTCGATCAGGTTTTCTACCGGCAGGTTTCAGGTTCCTTTCGGGGATCAAAAGGGAACTCCGTGCAAATCGGAGACGGGCCCGCCGCTGTAACCGGGGACGACCACCGCAACTCAGTCACTGACCATCGGGTTGGGAAGACGCGGGGGGAGGATGAACCGGAAGTCAGAATACCTGCCTGAAACGTGACGACCTCCCCCCGTGGATCAGGGGGACGGTGGTGATACGTGGATAAACCAGGGCATCCCCGGATCAGGTTTGTATATGATCCGGGGATTTTTTTTGTCGGCGCAAGGCGGCGGCTCCCGGATCAGAGCGGCGGAAGGTGCGGTCCTGCAAACGACCACGGCCGGCTTTCCCGGGAATGAACGGCTCCTGAAGAGTACAGGGCCGGAAAGGTGCCGATGCACCGAGGACTGCTTGCCCGTCGCCATGTCCGGGACATGGGGTGCGGCGGCATTGTTTGCCGGCGATGTTGCCGTCCCGATGGCGTCCTCTCGATGCTCCGACCCGATGCAGCGCACGGATCGCCGGAGCCGTTCTCCCGTTCCTCCACCCTTCGGCCGGGGGAGCACAATATCCCACCTTCGCGTCCTTGCCGGCATATATTCATTGCCCTTGTCATGCGGCGGGTCCTGCAGAAAGCTCAGACCATCGCAACAGCGTCTTGAAATTCATCGCCGCAGGCACGATAATAGAAATACATTTGCTGTGCCCCACCTCTCTTTCCCCCGATCAAGGAGGCGCATGATGGCCGACCCGAAATACACCTCACTCCAGCATCATATTCAAGCCGTCAAGAAAGGCGAACGCGTTTTCGAAAACGCCTTCCAGGCGGTCAGCCGGATGATCCTGGACAAGGAAATCAACAAGGTCACGGTCAACGGCAAGTCGACCTTCGATTTCACCATCTTTCGCGAGGGCAAAAAGCACATCATCGGCATGTACGATGAGATCAACTCGTTCGTCTCCTTTGTCAAGGATGCCGCCCAGGGCGGCTCTTCCAAGGAGATGGCTTTTGTTCTGGTCGGCGAGCCCGGCAACGGCAAGACCTTCCTGGTTGAGTATCTGTGCACCCTGTATCGGGAATTTCTCAGTCAACCCACCAACCGCAAGTACACCTTCCGATTCACCGGCCTCGACCGGGCCGGACAGTACGGCGCCATCAAGGCGATCGAGTCCCAGACCTACGAGGACCCGATGATCCTGGCCCTCAACCTGTTCGAATCGCGCCGCGAGTCGATGCAGTACCTGGCCAAAAAGTTCAAGGTCAGCGATGCGATGCTCACCCGGTGGGCCGAGAACTACCGGCCGCTGGGCGCCTGCTCGGCCTACATCTGGAACGATATCCACGCCATGACCGGTGGCGACATCGACGAGATGCTGGGGTGCATCGAGATCGTGCCGGTGCCGCTGGTGGAGAGTTTGGGCACGGTCACCGGCAAGTATCCTGCCAAGGACAAGATCACCAGTTCGGCGGTGGATCTGCTGGGCGAGGAGTCGATCCAGCGGCTCCTGCACATCAGCGACACCAACAACCCCTACCGGTTCGACCTGCGCCGCGGGGCGCTCGCCCGGGTGGCCGGCGGCGGCATCCATTTCAGCGACGAGATCTACAAGAACAAGAAGGACCTGGTCCAGGTCTACCTGGGGGTGATCCAGAACCGTATGATCGAGATCGACGGCTACCGCTGGCCGATCGATACCCTGATCGTCGCCACCAGCAACAATTCGGAGTTCAACCGCTTCCTGGCCGAGAAGGAGGAGGCGCCGATCATCGACCGCTGCCGCATCTGCTATGTCTCCCACAACACCAACTACCGGTTGCAGAACGACCTCACCGCCTATGCCATTGGCAACGAGGCCAAGACCACGCTGACCGGCGACACCATGCACCAGGATCCCAACCTCAATTACGCCGCCTCGGTGGCCGTGGTCCTGACCCGCTTGCCGCGTTCGGAGAAGCTCACCCCCATCGAGACCATGAAGCTGGCCGCCGGCGAGGTGGCCGGCGAAAAGAGCCTGAAAACGCTCTCCGAGGTGATCGACACTCTCAACCAGGAGCACGACATCACCAAGCGGTTCGGCCAGAAGGGACTCGGGCAGCGCAACCTGGGGCGCACCATGCAGTTGATGCTGGAGAGTTCGGAGACCAACGAGGGGCGGTGCATGTTCGCCTACGACGTGTTCACCGCCCTGGAGCGGGTGGTCCTCGACTACGTGTCCGAGGCCGCCGACCGGGCCAAGTTCCTCGACGATCTCAAGATCGCCCGCGGCCTCTACCGCGAGCGGATCATGACCGAGATGTTCAACGCCTACATGGACGAGCCCCTGGCCATCCGCAAGGACGTGCTCAACTACGTCAACATGATCATCGGCATCGACGCCGAGAACCTGGGCGTGGACCGGATGTGGAAGTACAAGAATCCCCAGACCGGCGAATTGCAGGCATTGAAGATCGACGAACGCTACATCGATTCGGTGGAGGCCTGCCTGGGCCTCAAGATCCGCGAGCAAAAGGACAGCTTCCGCACCTCGATCCGCAAGATCTACGGCCAGAAGATCTCGGTCAATCCGGACTACGACTTCATGGACAACCTCGAACTGGTCAAGGCGGTCACCGATGTCCGTCTCAAGTCCGATATCGCCGGCGCCGGCAGCCTGATCGGGGCCCTGGCCAACCGGACCAACGAGGAAAACCAAAAGCTCTACGACCGGATGATCGACACCATGCTGAACAAGCTCGGGTACTGCCTCACCTGCGCCCAGAAGACCATCGAGTATTTCTGCACCCAGGTGGACGAGAACTGAGCGCAGGGGCAACCATCCATGGAGGCGGCCATGCACCGCTTGCAGCAACTCTACCGACGGCTCGAGGCCAGGGGTTTGACCGACGAACAGCGGCGGCTGATCGAGTTCGAGCTGGCCCTGGTCGAACGGAGCGGTGATCCCCAACAGGCCCACCGGCTCGGCCCGGCGCCGCAGGTCCGTTCCCTCTACAGCTACGCCGATCCGGACCTGTTCGGCCAGGGGCTGCCCTCGCCGGTGCTGTCGATGGTGGCGGCCCAGTCCCTGGATCACCTCCTTGAGCGCGACCTGCAACGGGAGAAGGACGGCTTCCCCCGCAAGATCCGCATCGGCAAGCTGGTCAAACCCGGCCGCGACGGCGACGACAAGGTGGTGGTCATCCCCACCACGGTGGAGGAAAAGCTGATCCACGACCGGCTCCGCGAGGACGAGGAGGGCGAGGGCGGCGAAGGACAGGAGGCCGGCGAAGGCGGGGTCGGCGAGGGAGAAGAGGGCGAGGTGATCGGCGAGCAGCCGGTGCGCGAGGAACAGGGCGGCGGCAGCGGTTCCGGCCAGGGCCAGGGCGGTGCCCACGAACTGGAATCGACGGTCTACGACCTGGGGCGGGTGCTCACCGAGCAGTTCGCCCTGCCCAACCTGCGGGACAAGGGCAAGAAGCGCTCCCTTACCCGCTTTGCCTACGACCTGACCGACAAGAACCGCGGCTTCGGCCAGATCCTCGACAAGAAGGCCACCCTCAAACGGGTGCTGCAAACCAATATCGCCCTCGGCAGGGTGCAGGCCGGGACCCGGATCGATGCGGGCAGCCTGATGGTTTCGCCCAAGGACCGGGTCTACCGCATCCTTTCCAGGGAGAAGGATTACGAGTCCCAGGCGGTGGTGTTTTTCGTGCGCGACTACTCCGGCTCCATGGCCGGCAAGCCGACTGAACTGGTGGTCAACCAGCACGTCCTCATCTATGCCTGGCTCTCCTACCAATACCAGAACCAGGTGGAGACCCGGTTCATCCTCCATGACACCGAGGCGCGCGAGGTCGATACCTTTCAGGCCTACTACCAGATGCAGGTGGCCGGCGGCACCCAGGTGGCCTCGGCCTATCGGCTGGTCAACCGGATCGTGACCGAAGAGGAACTGGCCCGGGATTATTCGATCTATATCTTCCACGGCACCGACGGCGACGACTGGGACACCTACGGCGAGGAGTCCCTGCCCGAGCTGGAGAAGATGCTCGTCTACGCCAGCCGGATCGGCATCACCGTGGCTGAAAACGGCATCGAGGGGGCCCGCCGCAGCGAAGTGGAGAAGTACCTGACCAAGTCGGGACTGCTGGAGTCGAAAAAAGAGCTGCTCCGTCTGGATGTGATGCCCAAGGACAGCACCGAAGCCCGGGTCATCGAGGGCATTAAGCGGTTGATTTCGTAAGGCGCGGCGCAACGTCCGCCGCAGGTGCCACTATGGAACTGATCAGTCAGCATGCCAAAGGGATCATGGAGGGGTGCAAGGACCGCGCCCGGCAGGCCGGTCTGCGCTTTGCCGACGAGACCCTGGAGTACATTGTCACCAACCGCGACCTGCTCGAACTGGGCCCCAAGGTGATGATCCCCACCCTCTACGACTACTGGGTGCAGGACGTGGAGGTGCTCAGGGAACAGGGCCGCTACGAACTCTACCCCAACAACCCCTACGAGACGGTGATCAACACCCGGCCGCCGATCTCCTACTACAACGACAACAATCCCGATTGGCTCAACGTGATGATCTTTTACCACGTCATCGGCCACATCGATTTTTTCCAGAACAACCTCTTCTTCCGCCACACCTGGGAGTACGACTTCACCGGCCGGGCCCTGGCCGACAAGCGACTGTTCGCCAAGCTGCGCTCGGAGAAGGGACGCTGGGTCGACTACGTCATCGAGTTCGCCCGCACCCTGGACAACCTGGTGGGCTATTTCGACCTGTTGGCGGCGGGCGAGGGGACCAAGCCGGCAAACCCCATGAGTTTGCTCGATTATTATTTTGATGTCTTCCTCCAGCGCGGTCCCAACCCGGCGGTCAGCCGCTACTCGCGGGAGATCGAGCGGTACAACCAGATGATCCGTGACTTTCCCGGGGACGGCGAAACTCGCTTCGTCAAGAGCGTGATCGAGCAGTATGCCGAACTGGAAGCCCTGTACGCCAGGAAACTGAAGGAGAAGGAGACGGTCGGCCGCACCGATCCGCTCCGGTTCCTGATGGCCTATTCGCCCTTCCTGCATCGCGAGGAAAACCGCTGGATGCTGATGATCCTCGAGGTGATCCGTTCGACCTCGCTCTATTTCCAGCCGCAGATCCGGACCAAGATTCTCAACGAAGGCTGGGCCTCCTACTGGCACGACACCCTCTTTCTCGGCGACGACCGCATCCGGGGCCACGAAGTCGATTATGCCATCGTCAACGCCAAGGTCACCTCCATGCCCAGGGTCGGGCTCAATCCCTATGCCCTGGGCATGCGGCTGTTCCAGTACCTGGAGGAGCAGGCCGATCGGGGCCGCACCGGTCTGGCCTATTTCCAGACCACCGACCGCGCCGCCCGGCAGCGGTTCGATCGGGCCACCGGTCAGGGGCGGGACTATATTTTCCATATCCGCCAGAGTCACTGCGACACGATGTTCGTCAACAGCTTCATCGACCAGGATTTCATCGATCAGCATCGGCTGTTCGTGGTCGGCAAGCGGTTGAACAAAGAGCGGATGACCTGGCAGTACTACGTCAAGAGCCGCAAGGCCGCCGACTACAGGCAGATGGTGGCCGACAGCCTCTACCATCCTCCCCGGGTGGAGGTTTCGGTGGCCGAGAACGGGGCACTGGTGCTCGACCACCTGTTCGAGGGCAAGCCCCTGGTCCGGGATTTCATCGGCGGCGTGCTGCTGGGGCTTGAGTTTCTGTGGGGCGGCGAAGTGCATCTCCTCACCAGCGTGCCCATTCCAATCAAGGCCGGCCGGGGCGATGACGACCAGGGGCGGGAAGAAACACCCAAGCGGACCATTGAATGGAAGCGGTTTCGCTACACCATGAAAAACAGGACCCTGTCGCGGACCCTAGCGGAATGACGGGACGACGGGAGGAAGGTGACGGATGGGCACGCTGAGCAAGGCCCTGGAGACCCTCAGGCAGCACAAGGAAGACCGCAACCGGCAGGCGGATCTGTCGTTTTCCGAATTCCTGGAGGAGGTGGCGGCGCGACCCCGGCGCAACCTCCGCAGCGTCACCCAGGTCTATGCTGACATGGTCCATACCTATGTCAGCGACGGCGAGGATGAGTACCCAGGTGATCCGGAATCGATCAATTACCTCAACTACGATTGCAGCCGCCTGTTCGTCGAGGGGTCGGACCGGCCGTTCTTCGCCGACCGGCTGTTCGCCAACCGGTTGATCCGCCATGTGGAATCACTGTCGGTGGGCGACCAGCAGAACAAGATCTACATTTTCGACGGCCCGCACGGCAGCGGCAAGTCCACCTTTCTCAACAACCTGCTGCGCTCCTTCGAGGAGTATGCCAACACGCCGGAGGGCACCCGCTACGAGGTGGTGTGGCGGTTGCCGGTGCCCGAACTGGCCGGCGGCATCCACCTGGTGGCCGGCCTGGCCAACAAGCTGCCCCGGCTCCTGGGCGAGGAAGAGAAGACCGGCCCGGCCGCCGATGGCGGCGACAGGGGCACCTTGAACAACTATCTGATCCTGCCCTGTCCCAGCCATGATCACCCCCTGCTGCTCATTCCCAAGTCGATCCGCAGGCAATTCCTCGACGACCTGCTCGACGATGACGATTTCAAGGCGCAGCTCTTCGAGGAGAAGCGGTATGAATGGGTGTTCCGTGAAGAACCCTGCACCATCTGCCAGTCGCTCTACCAGGAGTTGCTGAAAAAAGCCGATGACCCCCTCGGGGTGTTGGACCATGTCCGGGCCCGACCCTTCGTGTTCAATCGGCGGCTGGGGGCAGGCATCTCGGTCTTCAACCCCGGCGACCGGCGTGCGCAGCGCAACGTGCGCACCGACGAGGAGGTGCAGCGCATCCTCAACGGGATGTTTTCCCCCGGCGGCAAGGTTCCCTACCTCTATTCCGGGTACGCCAAGAGCAACAACGGTATCTACGCCCTGATGGATGTCAAGTCGCACAACACCGAACGGTTGATGGACCTGCACAACATCATCAGCGACGGGGTGCACAAGGTCGATCATGTCGAGGAGCGGATCAACAGCCTCTTCCTGGCCCTCATGAACCCGGAGGACAAGAAGATGCTCACCGACCTGGCCGCCTTCTCCGATCGGATCGAGTATGTCAATATCCCCTATATCCTCGACATCAAAACGGAAATAGAAATTTATCGCGAAATATTCGGCCGACACATCGACGACAGTTTCCTCCCCCGGGTGCTGCACAACTTTGCCCGGGTGATCGTCGCCACCCGCTTGCGTCCCAAGTCGGATGCCATGCTCGAATGGATCCAGGATTCCGACAAGTATGAACTGTACTGCGACCGCAACCTGCAACTCCTCAAGATGGAGATCTATACCGGCCATATCCCCCCCTGGCTCTCCGAGGGCGATGTGGAACGGTTCACCTCCAAGCGGCGGCTGAAGATCATCGCCGAGTCCGAGCAGGACGGCTGGCAGGGGCTCTCGGGCCGTGATTCCATTCGCATGTTCAACGAGTTCTACTCGACCTACGCCCGGGAGGACAAACTGATCGACATGTCCATGCTCGGCAAGTTCTTCCGTCGCTACTGCAAGAAGGACAAGAGCTTTCTTCCCCTGGGCTTTCTCGATTCCCTCCTGCGGATGTACAACTACGGCGTCCTCCAGGCGGTCAAGGAATCGCTGTATTCCTACAACGAGGAGCAGATCGCCCGTGATATCCAGAACTATATGTTCGCGGTCAACTTTGAACCGGGCACGGTGGAGACCTGCCGGTTCACCGGCGAGCGGCTGGAGATCACCGAAACATTTTTTCAGCGGATCGAATCGCGCCTGCTGCCCCCCTTTGCCGATGCGTCGACCTTTCGTGCCGGTGTTCAGAAGACCTACACCACCACCACCCTGCCCCAGGAGATCCTCCGCGACAATCTCCGGGTCGACGAAACCGGGCTGTATCAGCACCTGTATGAGCGCTCCATCCACAGCCTCAAGGAAAAGGTACTCGACCCCTTCCTGGACAATGAAAATTTCCGACGGGCAATCAAGGAGTTCGATCAGGAATCGTTCAAGACCTACGACAAGAAGATCCGCGACGATGTCCGCTTCATGATGCGAAACCTGCAAAAGAAGTTCGGCTACACCCGCCAGGGAGCCAAGGAGATCTGCATCTACGTTATCGACAATAACCTGGCCCGGGTTTTTTCCGAGCAACTGGGGCAACTGGTGCTTTGAAGAGGGTGGCGCGGTCGACCCGGCCACCGGCATGGAACGGGCCGGCTTCCCCGCTCGGGGGGAGGCCGGCCTGTTTTTTTGGAAGGGATTAAAAGGACTTGGTCAGGGTGGCGATGAAGCGCGCTTCTTCCGGGCCGTTTTCCACACCGTACTCCTGGAGATAGCGCAGGTTCACCTGAAAGAGCAGGGGCAGGTAGAACACATTGATCTCGGCGCCGATGGCGTGGGCCTGCTTGCGGTGATCGGCGATGATGCCGTAGGCCAGGTTGTCCTCGCTGTCGTCCGAGATCTGCCAGTAGGAGGCGCCGGTCAGGCCGGGACGGAACATCCAGGTGTTGTTGACCATGAATTCCTTGCCGACCGCGTATTCGGCGACAAACTCCGAACCGGGGGTGACATTGGTGTCCTCCTGCTCGCTGTGGATCAGGGTCCGGGTGAGGACACTGGCCGACCAGGTTTTCTGGTCGTCGAAGTAGTAGGTGCCGCCCAGGGTCAGCCGGCCGGACCAGTAGCCCAGTCCCGGCGAGGCGGGCTCATTGCCCTCGAAATGACCGGTGGGGATGATCACCGCCAGGGCAACAATCGCGTCCCAGCGCGGCCGATGCCAGGCCAGGCCGAAGGGCTCGATTTCGATGTCGCCGACGGTGAAGGAGTGGCTGTCGGACACGGGGCCGAAGGTGAACTCCTGGTCAATCAGGGGGACGACGAAATCGTAGAGGAAATCGGCCCCCAGGATTTTGATATCGGTCACATGGATGAGCCGCTGCACTGAGGCGAACACGTTGAGGTCGAAGTTGCCGGGCACGGTGTTGCCGCTGTTGTCCTTGTATTCGTTCGGGTTGTACCAGAGGTTGTACATCCGGTAATGCCAGCCCGGTGGCGGTGCCGTCGCTCCCAGCACCCCCTCCACGCCATAATTGTAGTGCGATCCCGGGGTTGCCGCCCAGGTTGATGAGCACATGCCCAGAAGCATCGCCAGACAACCTGCCAGCGCGCTCCACCTGTGTTTGTTCCTCGCCATCGTTCTCTCCCTCATGGTCTCTTTGATGAAAACGGCCGTCGCCACCCATGGGCAAGGGCCGGTGTTGGCTGTCAGCAGCGTCCGCCTCAGCCGGACAGGCGGCCGAACCGTTCCCAGAAATCGGGGAAGGATTTGGCCACGCACTGCTCGTTGCTGATTGTCACCCCTGGAATGCGCAGGCCGGCCACGGCAAAGCACATGGCCATGCGGTGGTCGTCGTAGGTGGCGATGGTGGCGCCGTGCAGGTTGGCCCCCCCTTTACGGCCGTGGATGATCATCCGGGCCGGTTCTTCTTCCACCTCGGCGCCGAGTTTGCGCAACTCACTGACCACGGCGGACAAGCGGTCGCACTCCTTGATGCGCAGGTGGGCGATGTTGGTGATGATGGTGGTGCCCTCGGCAAAGGCGGCGACCACGGCCAGGGTGGGCGCCACATCGGGCATGTCGCCCATGTCCACCTCGATGGCCGTCAGCGTTTCCGGGCCGATCACGGCGATGCCGGCATCGGTCTGCTCGATCCGGCAGCCCATGCGGGCCAGATAGGGCAGCAGCTTGGCGTCGCCCTGCAGGGAGGGCACCGGCACGTTGGCCACGGTGACCCGGCCGCCGGTGACGGCCGCCGCCGCCCAGAAATAGGAGGCCCCGGAGGCATCGCCCTCGATGGCGTAGGTCCGCCCCTGGTACCGTCCCTGGGGAATGCGGAAGAAATGGAGGGAGGGTGCGGCCTCGACGCGGATGCCGAAATCGGCCATCACCGCCAGGGTCATCTCCACATAGGGCCGGGAGAGGATCTCGCCCCGGACCTCCAGTTCGGCCGGCTTGACCGCATAGGGGGCCACCAGGAGCAGGGAACTGAGGTACTGGCTGGATTTGCCCTCCGGCAGCACGGTGCGGCCGCCGGCCAATCCTTTGGCTTCAATGGTCAGGGGCGGACAGCCGGTGCCGGCGTCGCTGTCGATGGCGACCTGCCAGCCACGCAGGGCCTCCATCAGGGGCAGGATCGGCCGCTCGCTCATCCGTTCGCTGCCGGTGATATGGAAACACCCCTGACCCAGGGCCGCCACCGAAGTGAGAAACCGGGTGGCGGTGCCGTTATTGCCAAGGAAGATGTCGCCGGCGGGTTCCTGGATGCGGCCACCGCTGCCTTCGATCTGCCAGCAATCCGGATCGCGATCGTCGCAGTCGATGCCCATGGCCCGCAGGGCTGCCATGGTGTACCGGGTGTCTTCGCTGGCCAGGGGGCCGAGCAAACGGGAGGACCCCTCGGCCAGGGCGGCGGCGATCAGGGCGCGTTGGGTCAGGCTTTTGGAGCCGGGAACGGTGACCACGGCATCGAGGGAGTGGACGGGTGAAAGGGTGATCATCTCGGCTTGTGGCGAATCGTTAGAGGTGGTTTATGCCCAGGGCGGTGAGCAGGGCCTGACGCATGACCGCATCCGGTGCTTCCCGGCCGGTCCACAACGAGAACTGGGCGGCGCCCTGATATTGGAGCATCTTGAGGCCATCGACGGTTCGACAGCCACGGGCGGCGGCTTCGCGCAGCAGCCTGGTTTCCAGGGGTGCATAGACGATGTCCATGACCACGGAAAAATGGGTCAGCAGGTTCGGGTCGATGGGCAGGCTGTCCGTCCGGGGGGCCATGCCCACGGAGGTGGTGTTGATCAGGGCGTCGGCCCGTACCTGCGCCAGTTCGGCGGCGGGGATAAAGGGGCAGTCCAACTGGGCGGCAAGGTCCCGGCCCTTGGCTTCGGTGCGGTTGGTCACCAGCACCCGGGCACCGGCCTCGACCAGACCGAATCCCACCGCCCGGGCGGCGCCGCCCGCACCGATGACCAGGACGGTGCGTCCGGCCGGATCGAGCACCTCGGCCAGGGCCCGGTTGGCGCCCAGCCAATCGGTGTTGGAACCGGTGCAGCGGACCGCGGTGCCGGATCGTTCGAACAGCAGGGTGTTGACGGCGCCGATCTTGCGGGCCACCGGGTCGACGGCATCGAGGTGGTCCATGATGGCCACCTTGAACGGCACGGTCACCGACACGCCGACGAAGCCGAGGCTGCGCAGGCCGCGGTAACCATCCGCCAGATCGGCCGGCCGCATCGGTACATAGACCCCGTTGACCCCAAGATGGGCAAAGGCGGCGTTGTGCATGGCCGGGCTGAGCGAATGTTCGACCGGATCACCGAGGATGCCGAAGAGTCGGGTGTGGCCGTCAATCGTCATGGCGTTCGAGGAGGGCGAGGAGGCGATGGAGATCGTGCACCGAGATCTGGCCGGGGGCGGTGGCCTGGTGCGGGGAGAGGGCGGCATAGGTCATGAAACCGCCCAGATAGAGGGTGGC
>JAUWAH010000420.1 GCA_030602145.1 Desulfobulbus sp. | reverse complement strand
GTGATGGTCGAGGGAACGCCGGACCGCAGAAGCTTGACCGCTTCCTTGAGGATGACAGCGGGTTGGAGCGGAACGCGATCAACCGTGGATTGGCGGCTGAAGGCGAGAATCTGCCTGACCAGTTCGGCGGCCCGATGACTGGCCGCATGCACCCTGGTCAGGTCGCTGACCACCGGGGACTCCCGGGGCAGGGCATCCATGGCCATCTCGGTGTAGCCGATGATCGCCGCGAGGATGTTGTTGAAATCATGGGCAATGCCACCGGCCAGGGTGCCGATCGCCTCCAGTTTCTGAGCCTGGATCAGTTGGGCCTGCAACCGTTTCTGCTCCTCCTCGGCCCGCTGTCGTTCGGTGAGATCGACCCCCAGACAGGTGATATCGACGATGGTGCCGCCGAGATCCTTGTTGAGGGTGTTGAACCAGGCCACATTACGGATTTCGCCAGATCTGGTGACGATGACGTTTTCATGGGTAGAGAACTCCATGGTCTCGCCCTGTTCCATGACATGGGCGAAGATGGTCCGCATCTCCTCGCGGATACCCTCCGGGACGAACAGGTCGAACCAGTTGCGGCCGATGATCTCCTCCTCCCGCCAGCCCGTCAGGTGCAGAAAATGGGCATTGGCAAAGACAAGGCGGGCCCGGGGGTCGAGGCTGATGCCAATCATAGGCGTCGAGGCGACGATGTGGCGCCATTTTTCTTCGGAGCGGGCCAGGGCCTCCGTGGCCTGCTTGCGCTCACTGATGTCCCGGCAGACGCAGAACACCAGTTTGACTCCGGAGCAGATGGCGCCGTTGCTGCTGATTTCCACATCGAACATCGAGCCATCCTTGCGCCGGTGGCGGGTTTCGAAGTGGTCGCCGCCGGCGTCGACGGTTTGGATGGCCTGCAGCAGCTCATCCCTGGTCCAACGGGTGTCCCAGTCCCAGACATGCAGATGCCGGACCTCCTCATCACTGTAGCCCAGCATCTCGGCGAACCGTCGGTTCGCCTCCCAGACCTTGCCATGCTGGTCGATGACGACGATGCCGTCCCGGGATTGATCGATGAGAATTCTCCGTCGGGCCAGATCCTCGCTTCTGGCCTGTTCCTCAATGGCCCGCTGACGGAGGCTGCGCACGGTCCGCAGGGTGAACACCAGGGAGGCAGCCAGCATAACGGCGAGGAGAAAGCCGACCACCAGGACGTTGGTCCGCCAGTGAGCGAGATGGCCGTCGTCGACAAAGCCCACGGCGATGGTGAAGGGGGCATTGGCCAGGCGGCGGAAGACATAGGTGCGCTCGACATCGTCAACAGTGTGCACCGCATGGTAGGTGGCGAGCGGTTCTTTGGAGGCCAGGGCAGCCTTGTACTCCGCCGAGGCGACCGTGTTGCCGGGTTCCCCCGTTGGACCGGCAAGGGGCGGATGGCGGGCGATCAGTCCCCCGTTCCGGGCGGAGCGTAGCGCCACCGTATCGCTTTCGCCAAGGTCAGGCATTGCCATGAGGGCGGCGAATCGGTCGACCGGGTAGGCGGCGCCGACTATGCCTGCAAAGGTGCCATCCGCGGCCCGGTAGGAACGGCTGAAGGCGACGATCCACCCTCCGGCCAACTTGCCCAGCACCGGTTCGGAGATGATCAGTTCCCTGGTCGGCTGGTTCTGGTGGAGACGGAAGAAATCGCGGTCGGCCCAACTGGTGCCGGGTGACTGCTCCGCCCCCTTGCCCAGGATGACCCGGCCCGAACGGTCGGTGATCCTGAGCGCGTCGATCTCAGGCAACTGAACCTGTTCGGCCTCCAGCAGGTGGCCGATTCGTTGCCCGTCGATTCGCCCTTCCACCATGATCTCCCGTTCCAATTCGCGGACGACCCGGTCCACGGAATCGCCGACCAGCCGCACCTTGTCGGCGACGATATGGTCCAGCAGTTGGGCCAGGTTGCGCCCGTTGGCGGCGGCCATCTCCACATGCTGGGCACGGCTGTCGACCAGGTGGCCGATGGCCAGCGAGATAAACAGAACATTGAGCAGGATCACGGCCACGATCAGCCTGAACTCGATACGCTTGATGTGCTCGTTCATGGGCGTTGTGTTGGCGAAAAACAGTGGGGCCGATCAGGTTCACGACGGGAAAACCGCCGGCAAAAACGTTGTAATTAAAAACCGGATGGACAACCATTGTGCTGTCGTGGTCAGCCAACCGGCGTCACGAACGACAGGAGGGGACAAGCAAGGCGGCGGATCAAGCCCTGCGAGCCAACTGTTCCGCCAGGGAGACCACCTCCTCCCGGCGGGGGTAGTAAAGGGTCATGCCGGCGGCGGAAAAACCGGTCAACAGATAGAGATCGGTGTGGTTCTTGCCGAGCAGGAAGAGGATGAGTCCATAGATGGCGATGGCCTCGGTCATGGCCAGGGCAACGATCATGGCCGTGGTGTACCGCTGCACGGCCGGGTGCTGGCCGGATTTGTTCTGCCGGGATGATGGCCGTGCCGCAAGAAGCGTCCGTCGCACCAGCCATGAGGCGGCCAGGGTGGCGAAAGAGAGGACGTACATGATAATCCGCAGGCCGGCGTAGGTTTCGGGTGAAAATTCGATGGGCGTGTCGCGCAGCAAGTAGGGGACGGCAAGGACATACATGATCAGCGACAGGGCCAGGGCCGACCAGATGGTCTTCAGCATCGACATTCCTTTGTCCAATTCCTGACCGGTGAGCATGGCCTTCTCCAGTGGGTGGGGCCGGCAACCCTTCTGTCCGAAGCGGGAATCGGGACCGGCATCATTCTTCTTCCGGTTCTTTTAGCATCCGGATGCCGACTTGGCAACCGGAGGAAGGGGTTCGATCAGGATTGGTCTTCCTCCGGTCGATCCGGTTGACGGTGGTAGAGGAGGGCGGCAATAATCACCGTGCAGGGCGCCACCGCAATCACCCCGAAACTGCCGACCAGGATATTGAGCACCTCGGCGGCGACGAAGGGGGCGTTGAGCAGGTTGGCCGCCGGCAATCCCTTGGCG
>JAUWAH010000360.1 GCA_030602145.1 Desulfobulbus sp. | reverse complement strand
CGGTACCGCCAATACGGTGCTGTATGTGAAAGGCAAGGGGATCGTCTTGCGCGAACCTTCGGTGGTCGCGGTCCGCAAGGATGCCCGCGGCAGCCGGGTCCTGGCCGTGGGGAAGGAGGCTAAGGAGATGCTCGGCCGCACCCCCGGCAACATTGTCGCCATCCGGCCGATGAAGGACGGGGTCATCGCCGATTTCGAGGTCACCGAAGCCATGCTTCGTTACTTCATCAACAAGGTGCACAACCGGAGGACCCTGGTTCATCCCCGGATCATCATTTCCGTGCCGTCGGGCATCACCCAGGTGGAGAAGCGGGCGGTGCGCGACACGGCGGAATCGGCCGGCGCCCGGGAGGTCTACCTGATCGAGGAGCCGATGGCCGCTGCCATAGGTGCCAACCTGCCCATCACCGAACCGACCGCAAACATGGTCGTCGATATCGGCGGCGGCACCACCGAGGTGGCGGTTATCTCCCTGGCGGGTATCGTCTATGCTAAATCGGTGCGGGTGGCGGGTGACAAGATGGACGAAGCCATTTTGCAGTACATCAAGCGAAAGCACAATCTGGCCATTGGTGAACGGACCGCCGAGGAGATCAAGACCACCATCGGCAATGTCCTGCCCGAAGAGCCCTACGAAACCATGGATATTAAGGGAAGGGACCTGGTGGCCGGTGTTCCCAAAACCCTGACCATCACCTCCAAGGAGATTCAGTCGGCCATAGCTGAACAGGTGGACGTCATCGTCGATGCCGTCCGCATTGCCCTGGAGCAGACCCCGCCCGAACTGTCCGCCGATATCGTCGACCAGGGTATTGTTCTTACCGGCGGCGGAGCCTTGTTGAAGAACCTCGACACGCGGCTCAAACTGGAGACAGGCATGCCGATCATCGTGGCCGACGATCCGTTGTCCTCGGTGGTGCTCGGCTCCGGACAGGCGCTCGACAACATAGAGATCCTCCGGGAAATCGCCATCGACTAGCCGAACCCCTTTCGAGGTGTTCGTCGGTCCCTGATCGCTTTTCGACCGCTGCGCAGTATTTGTTGCCGCCCTCCGATGAGAAAAAAGCCCACCAGAAAACGAGGCGAACGCTCACGCCTGTTTCGCCTTGTCGTCCTTGCCGGTCTGCTGATGACCCTGGCACTCATTTTTCTGGTTTCCACCCTGGGAAGCCAGAGTTTTGGGCCGTTGCACAAACTGGTGCTCGAGGCGGTCGGGCCGGTGCAGAAGGCGGTCACCTTGAGCAGCGCCTACGTGGAGACCTTCAAGAGCGAGTACATCGACATCCTTCAGGACAGCCTCCGTTTGCGCGAGGAAAACAAACGCTTGGCGCAGCAACTTCAGGAATACGAAAACATTCTCAACAGGAGCCGCGAAGCCATGGCCACCAACGCCAGCCTGCGCAAGCTCCTGGAGTTCAAGAATACCCTCGATCAGCAGACCGTGGCGGCAACGATTGTCGGCAAGGACCCTTCCACCACCTTTCGTTCGGTAATCATCGACCGCGGCTCCAACAGCGGGGTCGCCAAAGGCAATCCGGTGGTCAACAACGACGGTGTTGTCGGTCAGGTATTCGCTGTGACGCCCAATTACGCCAAGGTGCTGTTGGCGATCGCGCCGTCGAGCGCCATTGACGTGCTCTTGCAGAAATCAAGGGTGCGCGGAATTCTCAAGGGTGACGGTACATTGACCTATCGCCTCGAATATATTCTCAAAACCGCGGAGGTGGAGGAGGGGGATCATGTGGTGACCGCCGGCTACGGAGGTATTTTTCCCACTGGCCTGCAAGTTGGTGTGGTGTCGAAAATAATCAAGAAGCCACGGGGCATGTTCCACGAAATAGAGGTGACGCCGTCGGTTGATTACCAGAAGCTGGAAAATCTCCTGATTCTCCAGCAACCGAAACTTGGCGAGATCAAGCAGATGGAACAGCGGTAGCCGGTTGGTCTCCATCGGTTTCGGTTGGAGTTGACATGCCGGCGAGCCCGATGAATTATTGGTGATTGCGGCGCTCGGATGGGGAAGAAGCGATGGTTGTGATCCATTTCATCATTGTCGGCCTGTTGCTGGTGGTTGTCCAGACCACCCTGTTCATGCCCAATCCCGTTTGGCTGCTGGCCCCCGATTTGTATTATGTGCTGGTGGCCTACTTGGCCTTTCGCCTCGATCTGCTCCGCGGACTTATCATTCTCTTTCCTCTAGCGTGCATCCTCGATGTCCTCTCGGGCACCGTTCTCGGCATGTACGCGCTGCTCTGCTTCGGTGCCTACTTTTTCCTTCGGCAGGTTTCGGCACGATTGCCGATCAATGAAGTGCTCTACCAGATCCCGTTGATCGCCTTGAGTTATCCGGCGATATCCTGGCTGGTCTATGTCCTGCTCGACTTCCTCGGGCCGGGGCAGCAGGCTGCCTGGTCGTGGTGGAAGATCGGGGTGCGGGCGGTGCTGGTCGCCGCGTGCACCTTTCCTCTCTTTTTTCTTTTTGATGTGGTGGTCAAATATTCCCATCGCCGCTTTCTGCCCTGGAAGAGTTTGCGCCTGCGCAGCGACAACCGGCGCAGAAACCAGGCGTGATATTTTTTTCCAAGGGTTGTGTCTGGTGTGAGCGTGACAAACAAGTTGAGCGACAGGATGAAGAACCTCAGCAGCCAGAACCGGAGACGACCGGAACCGGTTGAGGACGCTGAACGCAAGAAGGATATCGGCGTCACCAGGCTGTCCAGGCGGGATGAAAGCGACCTGAACTGGTTCAAGAAGAAGGCGCTGTATTCCTTCGTCGTGGTCATCGTCTTCTTTGCGGTGATCGTCACCCGCCTCTGGTTTCTCCAGGTGGATCAAGGCGATTATTTTAATCAGTTGGCGGATTCCAATCGGGTCCGGTCGATTGAGATTGCCGCTCCCCGGGGGAATATCTACGACCGCAAGGGCCGGGAAATCGTGACCAACCGACCTTCCTTCAATGTTACCTGGATTCGTGAAAACAACAAGATAGATGACGAGTGGCTTAAGCGTCTGACCCGCCTGCTGCAACAGGATTCGACCACCCTCCTGGAGAAGATCCGCAAGATGGCGGGAACGCCGGGGCACATTCCTGTCCGGTTGGCCGAGGACATCGACTGGGAAACGGTGGCCCGGATCGAAAACAATCGCATGCATCTGCCGGAGATCCGGATCGAGGTGGTTCCTCTGCGGGTCTACCATTACGGCAACCTGGCCTCGCATCTCATCGGGTATATGGGTGAGATCAGCAAGGCGGAGTTGGACAAGGCGGACAGGACGCTCTACAAGGGCGGTGACCTCATCGGCAAGATGGGGCTCGAACGGTTGCGTGATTCCGATCTGCGAGGGGAGAAGGGTCGCGAGAACATGGAGGTCAATGCCCTGGGGTTTGAGCAGCAGACCCTCAAGGGCGATGAGCCAATGCCGGGCAAGGATCTGCACCTGACCATCGACGTCGAGCTGCAGAAGATTGCCGAGGAAGAGATGGCGGCACAGAACTGGGCCGGGGCCGTGGTGGCGATGGAGGCCAACACCGGCCGGGTGCTGGTGGCGGCCAGCGCCCCTGAACTCCATCTGGAGGAATTCGTCGGCGGCATCTCCCAGAAAGCCTG
>JAUWAH010000426.1 GCA_030602145.1 Desulfobulbus sp. | reverse complement strand
GGTTCTGATCAGAAAAGAAAAGTAAGCGGCAAAACGATTCTGGCATATTGGCCCGGATAGACATAGGATGGGTGGATATCGCTCTCCAACGACGGTCGACCGGGGGATGCGGTGTCTGAGAGCCATGGTCCGGAACGGGTGATCGCATGCTGTACAATAATCTGCTCTATTTTCTGGTGGTCATCTTTGTGTTTGCCACCAATACGCCGGCAGCCAAACCGGCCTTGTCTCCCTTTTGGACCCTGGCGATTCTGGTGGCCATCGGCTGGGGGTTCGCGCGGATAGCCTTTCGCCTGTTCGCCCGGTCCGCACCCGGAGCAGCGAGTTATTTTTCGGTGGAGAAGCGTCTGTCGCTGCTTGCAGTGCTGGTGTTCATGGGGGTTGTCTATCTCCTTGACCTGAAATACTACCTGGCTCCCCTGTCCATGGGCGGTCTTCTGCCGGTGCTGACCGATGTGGCCGGGCTTTGCTGTTTCCTGCTGCTGCTCATCCTGATGTGGCGGGCGGCGCGGCACCGGTATCAGCAGATCTTTCAACGTGTCTACACACCTTGGGCTTTCGTCCGTGCCAACATCAAGGTCAATCTGCCCATTGTCCTGCCCTGGCTGATGATCTCACTCCTGTTCGACGCCCTGCGAGCCCTGCCGTTTCCGGCGCTGGCCAGGGTGCTCCGTTCGCCATGGGGGGAGGTGGTGCTCTTTGCCCTCTTCCTTGTTTTCTTGATGTTTGCCTTTCCACCGTTGGTTCGAACCCTGTGGGGGTGCAGGCCCCTGCCTCCCGGCCCGCTGCGGGAACGGTTGCTCGCCTTCTGCAGGTCCCAGGGCTTTTCCTCCGAGATCTATTCGTGGCCGCTGTTCGAAGGGCAGGTTCTCACCGCCGGGATCATGGGTATTATCCCCAGGCTGCGCTATCTGCTCATTACTCCGGCACTGCTGGAAACCTTGAACGAAGAGGAACTGGATAGTGTCCTGGCGCACGAAATAGGCCATGTCAAGCACCGTCATCTCATCTTGTACATCGTTCTCTTCCTGGGCTTCAGTCTGCTGGCCGGGGCGCTCTCCAGGCCGCTGCCTCATCTGATTTTGTCCAGCGACACCTTTTATCGCCTTCTGCCCCAATTGCCCTTTGCCCCGGAAAACGTGCTGGGCATCCTGGCAACGGCGCCGCTGCTCGTGCTGATGCTCGTCTATTTTCGCTTTGTCTTTGGCTACTTTATCCGCAATTTTGAACGTCAGGCCGATGCCTATGTCTTTCGTGCCCTGGGCACCGGCTGGCCGCTGATCCGCTCCTTCGAAAAAATAGCCCTGCTCGGCGGCGGCAATCGCGATGAAAAAAACTGGCACCATTTCGGGATCGGCGAGCGGATCGATTTTCTGTCGCGATGCGAGCGGGACCGGAGCCTGGTCAGTCACCACGACCGCAAGCTGCGGCTCAGTCTGGCCGGATATGGCCTGGCCATCGCCCTGGCCGTTTTTCTCCTCCACCGTGTCGATGCCGACCGTCTCTCGGCGGGGTACGAAACCCGGTACGCGGAGGCTGTCCTGCTGCAGAAGGTGCGCCAGGAGCCGGACAACAGTCTTTGGTTGATGTATCTCGGCGATTTCCTGCAAAGTCGAAAAATGGAGGCCAAGGCGATCGACGCCTACGAACAAGCCCTGGCGCTTACGCCGATGAGTGCCGAGATCAACAATAATCTTGCCTGGTTGCTGGTCACCGCCCAGGACAAGGGCCTGCGCAACCCGGAGCGGGCCCTCACCCTGGCACGAACCGCCGCTTTGCTCAAGGAGCGCGGTTATATACTCGATACCCTGGCCACGGCTTATTGGGCGAACGGGCTGGTGGAAGAGGCGGTGGCGGCCCAACGCAAGGCCATTCAACTGGACCCGGACAACCGCTCCTATTATTTGGCCCAACTGGACAAATTCAGGGCACAGCGGTGGGGCGAATGATCGGAGCGTGTTCGGCTGGCCGGTCTGTTTACAGCATGACGGCGGGCAGTTCCATCTCCAGTCGATCAAAGGCGATGGTAAAGGCCCTGACCACCTCGGGGTCATAGACGGACCCGACATTGTCGGCAATGATCTGCCTGGCCTCGTTGGGCATCAGAGGGGGATGGCCGGGATTGCCGGTGGTCAGGGTGTCGTAGGCGTCGGCAACGGCGAGGATGTGTGTGCCCAGGGGGATGGAGGCGCCGCTGCCGATCGCCGAATCGGCGTCGGCCTGTTGCCCCAGCACCATGGGCAGGATTCGGCCCATCGGCCCGCAGAGGGGGTTGTCTTCAGAAGGGGTGTCGCCACCTGGCCCCGACTCCTCCGCGCTGAAACGGGCTGCCCTGTACAGGGTGGAGCGGCTGATGCGCAGGTTGGCGAGGTCGTGGAGCAGGGCCGCCGAGCGGATATCCTCGATTTCGTCCTTGTCCAGTCCCATGTGGGTGGCAATACGGGTCGCGTAGATGGCGACCCGGTAACAATGGTTTTCCCGTTCCTCGTCCTGGGCGATGAAACGACGCAGGATGAGCAGCAGTCCCTGGTAGGTCCGGCGCAACTCCCGCATTTTCTTCTTGTCCCGCTCGTGGAGGGTGCCCATGGTGTAGGCGGTCACCAAAAGGATGCACCCCCAGGAAACAATATGATACCACCGGTTGTCGCCTCCCAGGCCGGCCAGGTTGAACGATTCGAAGTGACCGGGGTTGAAGTGGCTGATCAGTCCGACCAGCAGGATGCTGGCCAGGGCGGTGAGCACCGCCAGGCGGCGACCGAACAGGTAGGCGGAAATTACGGCGGGCAGGGTATAAAAGCCAAGGAGCAGGTAACGGGAGGCAATCGTGTAGTTGAGCAGCAGAGCGATGGCCAGCATGGCCAGGACGATCCACAACTCCTTGTTGTTCCGGCACAGGATGCGAAGCCGGGGGGAGCGCCGCTGACC
>JAUWAH010000042.1 GCA_030602145.1 Desulfobulbus sp. | reverse complement strand
GCCACCGCCGCAGTGGTGGTTGGCAACGGTCATGGCCTGCCGCGCCTTGAGGGTGTCGTTGTAGCGTGCCGTGGCCGCCGGGGTGGCGGTGCGGGCATCGACCACCACCTCGAAGCCCACGTAAGGAATGCCCTCGCGGTCGGTCAACGGCTCGCCGTTGCGCACCACCAGGCAGGGGGTGACCGAGGTTCCCTGGGCGAGGGTGCCGGCGGGAGTCGAGGGGCCGGAGGCGAGAAAGGTGTCGATGGCGTAGTAGGGAAAGTCGACCGGACCGTTGAACCGGTAAAGGGTCATCACCGGTGTGGCCGGTATCCCCGCCCAGGCGGGGGATGCCATCGCCAGGACGAACACGATGAAAAGCCAGGGCATGATGCGTCTCTTTGTTGGTAGGGGAGCCTTGTCGGCTTGCGGATGGACCGTTTTCGATGGACGCCCGGTGCGGACCATGGGGATCGGGTATCGGGTTGCCGTCATCGTTCCCGCAGCCCCGGGGCATCGAGGATGACAATGGTCTTGCCCTCCACCCGGATGAGCCCCTCGTCGCTCATCCGCCCGAAAATCCGCGACAGGGTTTCGCTACTGGTGCCCAGGAGGCTGGCCAGTTGCCCCTTGGGGATGTCGAGCACCACCCGGTCGTCGCGCTGCTGCTCGTCCATCAGATAACAGAGATGGGCGGCAAGCCGGGCGGGAACCTCCTTGAGCGATAGGTTTTCGATCTGGGCGGCAAACCGCCGCAGCCGCAAAGCGAGCACGGCCAGCATATTGAGGGCCAGCGACGGGGTGGCGGTGATCAGGGCGACGAATTCGGCCCGGGGGAAGAAGAGCAGCTCGGACTCGGCCAGGGTCTCGGCGTTGGCCGGGAAGGGGCTGCCGTGGAAGACCGGGACCTCGCCGAAGGGCTCGCCGGGGCCGAAGATATGCAGGATCTGCTCCTTGCCGTCGAAGGAGGTCTTGAAGATTTTCACCTTGCCGCTGGCCACCATGTAGAAGCCGATGCCGGGATCGCCCTCGTGGAAGACGGTTGTTCCCTTGCCATAGCGCCTGCCTGTGCCGATGGCGGCAATCTGGCCGAGTTGTTCCGGCGGCAGGCCGCTGAACAGCAGGCTTGCCGCCAGGATGTCGGTTTTTTTTTGCATGCCGGGAAAAAATATGGTGTTTTTGACCTAGATCAAAGAATTGTTCAGCAAAGGAGGTACAGTCCAGCCATACTACTGAGGAACGCCCTCGAACGCGACAGGAAAACACCACCACAAGGAGGAATGCCATGTTTTGCAATCAGTGTGAACAAACCGCCAAGGGAATCGGATGCACCATCGCCGGCGTCTGCGGCAAGAACGAGGAAGTTGCCGATCTCCAGGATCTGCTCGTCCACGCCCTCCAGGGGCTGGCCCTCTACGCCAAGGAGGGACGCAGGTTGGGTATCGTCGATGACGCCACCGATCTGTTCGCCTACGAGGCCATTTTCTCCACCCTGACCAATGTCGACTTCGATCCGGCCCGGTTCGTGGTGCTGATCAACCGGACAGTGGAGCTGCGCGAGGCCATGAAGGCCAAGGTGGCGGCCGCCGGCGGCACAACCGACTTTGCCGAGGCCCCGGCCACCTTCATCCCGGCCGGGACAGTTGCCGAGCTGGCCGAGCAGGGCAAGGCGCTCAACCTGATCGAATCCCTGGATAGCGACGTCAACATCCGCTCGCTCAAGCAGACGCTGCTTTACGGGCTCAAGGGCATTGCCGCCTATGCCGATCACGCCGCCATCCTCGGCCAGAAGGACCCGGCAGTGGCCGCCTTCTGCTACGAGGCCCTGACCGTACTGCTGGCTCAAGGGTTGACCGTGGAGCAGTGCGTGCCGGTGGCCATGAAGGCGGGCGAGATCAACCTGCGGGCCATGGAACTGCTCGATGCCGCCAACACCGGCACCTACGGCCACCCGGTCCCCACCCCGGTGCCGCTGGGTCACCGCAAGAACAAGTGCATCCTCATCTCCGGTCATGATCTGCACGACCTGGAACTGCTGCTGAAGCAGACCGAGGGCAAGGGCATCGACATTTACACCCACGGCGAGATGCTGCCCTGCCACGGCTATCCGGAACTGAAAAAATATCCCCACTTCTACGGACATTTCGGCACCGCCTGGCAGAATCAGCACAAGGAGTTCCCCAATTTTCCGGGACCGATCCTGTTCACCACCAACTGCATCCAGAAGCCGCGCGAGGACTATATCGACCGCGTCTTCACCAACGGCCTGGTCGGCTGGCCGGGTGTCAAGCACATCACCGACAAGGATTATTCCGCCGTGGTGGCCATGGCCCTGGCCATGGACGGCTTCACCGATGACGTGGACAACGGTCAGGTTCTGGTCGGCTTTGCCCGCAACACCGTGCTCGGCGTGGCCGACAAGGTGATCGAGGCGATCAAGGCGAAGGCCATCCGCCACTTCTTCCTGGTGGGCGGTTGCGACGGCGCCAAGCCGGGGCGCGACTACTTCACCCGCTTCGTCGAGCAGGTTCCTGCCGACTGCATGGTGCTGACGCTCGCCTGCGGCAAGTTCCGCTTCTTCGACAAGCAGTTGGGCGACATCGGCGGCATCCCGCGCCTGCTGGATGTGGGCCAGTGCAACGACGCTTACTCGGCCATCCAGATCGCCGTTGCCCTGGCCAAGGCCTTCGATTGCAGCGTCAACGACCTGCCGCTGTCCATGGTGCTCTCCTGGTATGAGCAAAAGGCGGTGGCCATCCTCCTGACCCTGCTGTATCTGGGCATCAAGGACATTCGCCTCGGACCGTCGCTGCCGGCTTTCATCAGCCCGACGGTGCTCGAATTTTTGGTCAACACCTTCGACATCAAACCGGTGGATACCCCGGAGGCCGATCTGAAGGCCATTCTCGGCTAACCATTTTTTCCTTCAATCCCAAGTGCCTCGACCGGATCGACCGGTCCGGTCGAGGCCTACCAGGCATCGGATTATGAACGACCATCGCACAACCTATCTCGTCCTGCCCCATTTGAACGCCGGCCTGCTCAGCCCCGAGGAGTTGGAGCATCTGGCCGCCCTGGCCAGGAAGTACCGGATTCCGAAAACCAAGATCACCAGCGCCCAGCGGGTGGCCTTCCTCGGTATGGAACCCGAGGCCATGGAAGCCCTCAAGGCCGAGTTGAACATCCCGGATACACTGCCCCACCTCCGCCATCGGGTCCATTATGTCCAGGCCTGTCCCGGCCGGACCTGGTGCCAGTTCGGCCAGGGCGACGCCCTCGCCCTGGGGGAGCGGATCAAGGCCATCGAACTCGACGGACCCCTGCCGTACAAGGTCAAGGTGGGCATCTCCGGCTGCCGGTTCTGCTGCTGCGAATCCTGGATCCGCGATGTGGGGCTCACCGCCGAAAAGAAGGGCTGGCGGTTCTCCTTCGGCGGCAACGGTGCCGGGCGACCGCGCATCGGCGACCTGGTGGCCGAGGGATTGAGCGACGACGAAGCCGTGTCCCTGGTGACCAAAACCCTCAATTACTATCTCCGGGAGGCCAAGTTCAAGACCCGGTCGGCCCGGTTCATGGAACGCTTCGGCATCGAGGCGTTGAAGCAGGCGGTTCTCGCCTGACGCACCCCAACACCGTGGAAAAGAATATGAAAGTCAAACGAAACATTATCCAGATAGATGAAGAGTTGTGCAACGGCTGCGGACTGTGCGTGCCTGATTGCGCCGAGGGTTCGCTGCAGATCATCGACGGCAAGGCCCGGCTGGTGGCCGACAAGCTCTGTGACGGCCTTGGTGCCTGCCTGGGCTCCTGCCCGACCGGGGCACTGAAGATCATTGAGCGCGAGGCCGACGAGTTCGACGAGGAGGCGGTGCACCAATTCCTGGCCGACAAGGAAAAGGAATCGGCCAAGGTGGTGGTGCCGCATGGGACCGGCTGCCCCTCGGCCCGGTTGCAGACCCTCCGACCGATGACCCCTTGCCAAATGGCCAACATACCGAGCGCCCAGGCCGGCTCGGCCCTGAGTCACTGGCCGGTGCAGATCCGGCTGATTCCACCGACGGCGCCCTTTCTGGATAATTGTGACCTGCTGGTGGCCGCCGACTGCACCGCCGTGGCCTACGCCGGCCTGCAGAAAGATTTCCTGGCCGGCCGGGTGGTGATGATGGGGTGCCCCAAGTTTGACGACCAGCAGTTGTACGTCGACCGATTCACCGAGATTTTCCGCACCCGCAAGCTGAACTCGGTGACCATCCTGATCATGGAGGTGCCCTGCTGCCATTCCATGCTGCAGATCGTCAAGAAAGCCTGGGATACGGCCAAGCCCGACTGTCCGGTCCGTCAGGTGGTGATTTCCACCCGCGGTGAGATCAAGGGAGAGGCCACCTGGTAAGCCGTCTTCCTTGGCCCTTCGCTTCGTTCCGGAACCCCGACCTCATGACGGTGGTTCCGGAGCGGATCCTCCCTCCATTTTCATTCGATACCTCGCCCCGCCCCGCGCATCTATCCCTTGCCCTCCGAAAAAACCTGGGCTAGGCTTTCGTCATGGCCCGTCCCATCCCGGGACGAGCCCAATGCTCCCCTCATGGTACGCGGCAGTGAAAACCAACCTCACCCTGATCGGCATGCCCGGCGCAGGCAAGAGCACCATCGGCGTCATCCTGGCCAAGAATCTGGGCCTCGGTTTCATCGACACCGATGTCCTCATCCAGTCCAACCGCCGGAAAACCCTCCAGCAGATCCTCGACCATTCCGGCCACCTCGCCCTGCGAGCCATCGAGGAGGAAGAGATCTGCGCGCTCGATGTCAGTGCTCATGTGATTGCCACCGGCGGCAGCGCCGTCTACAGCGAACGGGCCATGGCCCACCTGGGGGCGATGTCGATCATTGTCTTTCTCGAGGTATCCCTGGCCGAGATCGAGCGCCGCATCCGCAACTTCGCCACCCGGGGCATCGCCAAGGCCAGGGAGCAGACCTTCGCCCAACTCTTCGATGAGCGCCAAATACTCTACAGGCGATACGCCGAACTGACCGTGACCTGTGACGGCCGCGATCAGGAGGAACTCGCCGCCGCCATCGGTCGGGCGGTTTCGCCCATTTTGCACACCCGCCGCTGACCCCCTGGTGGTCGAAAATGGCTCAATAGGTAAGTTTGCCTGTTTTTTAATGGGTAAGTTTACCTATTCTTTGACTTCCCCTCGCTGGCGCCTACAATCAGAACAGTGAAACAGACTGTTGTTCGGTCGAGGGGTGCCATGGGGGATGGTGCGCGTCGACCGGAGGGGCACACGTCCCGATCGTGAACGGATCGGGGCACTTATTTTTTCGTAGAGAGGTTGGTTATGAAATTTTCATCGATTCGGTTCAAACTTATTGTTGGCGGTATTTTGCTTGTTCTCATTCCCCTGGCCGTGAGCGGTTTTGTGGCCCAGAAAAACTCCGCCGATGCGGTGACTTTTTACAGCAAGGCCAATGCCCAGTCCATCGCCGAGGGCATGGCCATGCAGGTGGCGGCCACCATGGACGGGGAGATCAAATACGCAGCCGCCTTTGCCGGCCGCACCCAGGTGAAAATCGCCGCCGAGGCGGTGCAGGCCAAAGGAATCGACGGGGCCGCCGAGGCCGTCGAGGTGATCCGCAAGGATCTGCACAAGCGGTTCGAGCAACTCCGCAGTCGCTACAACGCCATCCTGCTCACCGATGCCAACGGCAAGGTCTTTGCTGCAGAGGCTGGTTCCCAGGAAGAACTCAAGGGCTTGGACATCGCCGGCCATCCCCTCTTCCAGGAGGCCAAGCAGACCAAGCGGACGGTCAGCGGTGAGATGGTCCGCTCCAAGGCGACCAACGAGCCGGTACTCCTGATTGTCGGCCCGGTATTTGGCGACAGTGGCGCCTTCCTCGGTGTCTTCGGTGCCCTTCTCAAGGGGTCGGTGGTCATCGATCTGGTCACGGCCAAGAAAATCGGAACGACCGGCTACTGCTTCATGGCCAACAGGGAGGGCATCATCATTGCCCATCCCGACACCAAGCACATTCTCCAGCTCGACCTCAAAACCCTCAAGGGCATGGAAACCATCACCCGGGAAATGATGGCCGGCACCACCGGCTCGGAAGGCTACGTGTTCAAGGAGATCGACAAGGTGGCCGGCTATGCTCCGGTCAAGCTCAACGGCTGGAGCGTCGCCGCCACCCAGGACGCCAAGGAATTCCTGGTCAGCGTTGTCTCGTTGCGCAACACCATCGCCCTGATCACCTTGGTGTCGGTGGCCTTGGCCGCGCTGCTCATCTTGTTTGCCGCCAACTCGATCGTCCGGCCGATCAACAAGGCGGTCGCCGGTCTCAAGGACATCGCCCAGGGCGAGGGCGACCTGACCATGCGTCTGGAGGTCACCTCCAAGGATGAGGTCGGCGAACTGGCCAAGTGGTTCAATATCTTCATCGAAAAACTGCAAACGATCATCGGCCGCGTCAGTGACAACACCCGCGAGGTCAACCTGGCCATCAAGGACCTGTCCGGCATCGCTGCCGGCCTGTCGAAAAATGCCGAGGAAACCTCGGGCCGGGCCAACAACGTGGCCACCGCCGCCGAGGAGATGAGCGCCAACCTCAACGGCGTGGCCGCTGCCATGGAACAGTCGACCACCAACACCACCATGGTGGCCAGTGCCGCCGAGGAGATGACCGCGACCATCAACCAGATCGCCCAAAATGCCGAGCAGGCCCATTCGATTTCGGAACAGGCCGTCCATCAGGCCTCGAACACTTCGGGCAAGATGGCCGAACTCGGCCAGGCCGCCCAGGCCATCGGCAAGGTGACCGAGGCGATCACCGAGATTTCCGAGCAGACCAACCTGCTGGCCCTGAACGCCACCATCGAGGCGGCCCGGGCCGGCGAGGCGGGCAAGGGGTTTGCGGTGGTTGCCAACGAGATCAAGGAGCTGGCCAAGCAGACCGCCATCGCCACTCAGGACATCAAAGACCAGATCGCCGGCGTCCAGGGGACCACCCGGTCGACGGTGGAGGAGATCAACCAGATCACCAAGATCATCAACAGCGTCAACGAGATTGTGGCCACCATCTCGACGGCGGTGGGCGAGCAATCCGCTGCCACCGAGGAGATCGCCGACAACATTGCCCAGGCCTCGCAAGGGTTGGGTGAGGTCAATGAGAATGTCAGCCAGAGTTCGGCGGTGGCCGCCACCATCACCCAGGACATCACTGGCGTGAACAGCGCTTCCCTGGAGATTTCGAAGTCCAGCCAACAGGTGGCCTCCAGCGCCGGCCGCTTGCAGGAGCTGGCCAATGAGTTGCAGGGAATTGTCAATACCTTTAAAATATAACCTGAATCCGTAACGGTCGAACGACAGTCCCGGAAAACAAACCTGCCCGGACCCCAGCCGAGCGGCCGGACCCGACCGGTCGCGGTCCGGGGTCCGGCAGCGGTCATTGCCCAAGGAAAACCATGTCATCCGATACCGATTCAATGGGGGAGAAGGTGCGCAACACACTCCTGGCACCAGGCGGTTCGTCCGCCGCCAGCAGTCGTTTGGCCGCCACCCTGACTGAATTGATCGACGTCATGGACATCGCCATGTGGGAACTCGACCGCGACTACCGGGTGGTGGGCTACAACCGCAAGGCCGAGGAGATCTACGGTGCCTCGGTTTTGGGGAAGTTCTGCCACCAGGCCGCGGCCGGCATCGATCAGGTGTGCGACGACTGCCCGGCCGAGCAGGTCTTCGCCGGTCGACCCAGCGGCCGTTCCGAACGGCGGCGAACCCGGGTCAGCGGCGAGACCATCCACATCGACCATATTGCCACCCCGATCCGGGACAAGGACGGCGAAATCACCGGCACCCTGGTGCTGATCATCGACATCACCAAACACAAGGAACAGGAGCTGGAACTGCTCGCCCATCGAGACCGGTTCGAGCAAACCGTGATCGAACGGACCCGTGACCTGGAGGAGAGCCAGGAGCGGTACCGGCAGTTGTATGAGGAGTCGAGCAGAAACGAAGCGCTCTACCGCAGTCTGCTCAATGCCACCGCCGATGCCATTGCCATCACCGATGGCGATGGCCTGGTCCGGCTCGTCAATCCGAGCTTCACCCGCCTGTTCGGCTGGCCGCTCGCCGAGCTGGCCGGTCGTCGACTGCCCTTTGCCCGGAGCGAGGAAGGTGACCCGGACTCAGGGGAGTTCAGGCAGGTCATGGAGGAGGGCCGGCCGGTCAATCATCTGGTGACCAAACGGATCACCCGGGCGGGGGTTCTGCTGGATGTCTCGGTCAGTATCGCCCGTTATGAAGATCACCGGGGGAAGCCGGCTGGAATCATTTGCAGCTACCGCGATGTCACCGAGGCCAAGGCCATGGAACTGCAACTGTACCGGGCCCAGAAATTCGAGGCACTGGGGACGATGGCCAGCGGCATCGCTCATGATTTCAACAACCTGCTCATGGGCATCCAGGGGAGTGCCTCCCTGATGCTCTTTGATCTGCAAGCCGGAGGCCAGCCGTTCAATCCAGAAAAGCTGCACAATATCGAACAGTACGTTGAACATGGCGGCAATCTGACCAAGCAGTTGCTGACCTTGGCCAAGGGGGACCAGGCCGAGATCCGCATCATTGATCCCAACCTGCTCCTGACCGGCTGCGCTACCCTGTTCGGTCGCAGCCGCAGGGACATCGTCATCGATACCCGGTTGCAGGAGGGAGTCTGGCCGGTGGCGGTCGATGGTGGCCAGATCGAGCAGGTGCTGTTCAATCTCTTCGTCAATGCCGCCCACGCCATGCCGGCGGGCGGGGAACTGGCTCTGGGCACTGAAAATGTCGAGATGGACCGGTCGGCCCCGCTCCCTCAAGGTTGGGTGCCCGGACGATATGTACGGATCACGGTCGCCGACAATGGCTGCGGCATCGATCCGCAGATCCTTGATCGGATATTCGACCCGTTTTTCACCACCAAGGACCAGCATCAGGGGACGGGGTTGGGGCTGGCCACCGCCTACAGCATCATCAGCCATCACGGCGGCTTCATCCAGGCAGAAAACATGCCGGCGGGCGGCGCCCGGTTCACCCTGCTGCTGCCCGCCGCCGATGGCCTGGCGGAAGGACAGTCGGAGCAGGCCGTCGATTGCCTGCCGGGCAACGAAACCATCCTCCTGGTCGACGACGACGCCATGGTCCTCACCCTGACCCGGGAGATGCTCGAGCATTTGGGGTATACCGTTCTCCTTGCCGGGTCCGGTGGGGAAGCCCTGCGGGTCTTCGCCGATCACCGGGGCCGGATCGATCTGGCGATCGTCGACCTGATCATGCCGAAAATGAGCGGCGCGGAACTGGTTCGTCGCTTCAGGGAGCAGGACCAAGACCTCAAAGTGCTGCTCTGTTCCGGGTATGACGCGTCCAGCCAGGATGTCGAATGGGAACTGCACGATCACCATTTCATCCAGAAGCCGTTCACCCTGCAAAGACTGTCGGTCACCATTCGGCAGGTGCTTGCGGGTTCATAAATTTTACTTCCTTCCGTTACCCTTCCCTGTTCCCAGCCATTCCAGCCGCCGTTCGTTTGCGTTGCAGCCTGCCGCTTCTTGAGCATGACGGAAAGAAAAAGGCCCTCTTTGAGAGGGCCCTGAGGTGATGTCACGGCGGGAGGCAGGAGGGTGCCGGCCGTCAGACCGTGAAGCGGTTGACCATGGCGTTGAGTTCACCGGCCAATCCGGAGAGGGCGGTGGCGCTTTGGTTGACCTGGGTTGAGTTGGCGGACATGGAGGCGGCCGCATCCTTGACCTCGCTGATCTCCTGGGCGATCTGGGCGGAAACCACCGATCCCTGGGAGACATTCTGGTTGACCTCGCCGATGCCGGTCGAGGCCTGGCTGATGTTGTTGGCAATTTCCTTGGTGGCGGCTGATTGCTCGTCCACTGCGCTGGCGATGATGCCGACGATCTGGTTGACCTCGTTGACCACCTTGGTGATGGCACTGATCTCGTCGACCGTGCCCTTGGTCGAATGCTGGATGCCCTCGACCCGCTGCTTGATCTCGTTGGTCGCCGAGGCGGTCTGGCGGGCCAGTTCCTTGATCTCGTTGGCAACCACCGCAAACCCCTTGCCCGCCTCGCCGGCCCTGGCCGCCTCGATGGTGGCGTTCAGCGCCAGCAGGTTGACCTGTTCGGAGATATCGGTGATGGTCTCGATGACCTTGCCGATGTCCTTGGCCGAATCGCCCAATTCACTGATCTGCACCGAGGCCTTTTCGGTCTGATTGACCGCGCCGGCAGTGATTTTGCTGGCCTTTTCGGCGTTGTCGGCGATCTGGGTAATGGTTGCGGTCATCTCCTCGACGGCGGCGGCCACCATGGTAACGTTGCCGGCGGCCTCGCCCATGGAGGCGGCCGCATCCTTGACCTCGCTGATCTCCTGGGCGATCTGGGCGGAAACCACCGATCCCTGGGAGACATTCTGGTTGACCTCGCCGATGCCGGTCGAGGCCTGGCTGATGT
>JAUWAH010000201.1 GCA_030602145.1 Desulfobulbus sp. | reverse complement strand
TGCCATGGTCTGCCCGTCGCGGTGCATCCGCATCCGCTCCCACAAGGACAAGGAACCGGGCAGCCGGAGAATCATCGACTGCTACCGGATCGAGGCCCTGCGCTGCGTGTACTGCGGCTATTGCGAGGAGGTCTGCCCGGTGAATGCCATTGTCCTTACCGAGGTCTACGAATACAGCCGCTATGAACGGCCGTCGCTCTATTTTACCAAGGAGCAGCTGCTGGCCAACTGGGACCATTTTGTCGCTGGCCTGGATGTGCCGCTTGACGAGTATGTCAATCCGTTCTGTCGGCCGCGCGGCCTGGCCGAGGCAGATCTGCCCGCGCCGAAGCGACTGGCGGTTTCACCCGAATGGAGCGGCGAAAAGCAGGTGGTGGGCCGCAAATGGCGGCAGCATATGCCGCCGGAACAGGCCTAAAGGAGGATAACGATGTTTCTCCAGTTCTTTTTCGGGTACTGCGCCCTGATGATCATCGCCAGCGGCATCCTGGCCATCAGCCTGCGCAACCCGGTTCACTGCGTGCTCATGGTCCTGGTTCTCTTCTTCCACATGGCCGGGCTCTATCTGACCCTGAACGCCGAGTTTCTAGCCGCGGTGCAGATCATCGTCTATGCCGGCGCCATCCTGGTGCTCTATCTCTTTGTCCTCTTCCTGGTCAGTTTGCGCGAGGAACTGCACCTGGACGCCTTTGTACCCTCCGCCTGGCTCGGGCGGATCATTGCCGCTGGCCTGGCAGTGTGCCTGATCGCGGTGATTCCCGCCTTCAGCCTCGGCGAGAAGGGTGTCTGGACGGTCGAGGCCATCCGGGAGGCGACCCACACCAAGGCCCTGGGCCAGGAACTCTATTCCACCTATCTGCTTCCCTTTGAAATTGCCGGCGTGATTCTGCTGGTGGCCCTGATCGGTGGTTTGGTGCTGGCCCGGCGGGACCATGACGGGCCGGACCGGGGAGAAGACATCGGCCTAACGGATTCCGACAACCAGCCCAAGGAGGTGCAGCAGTGATTCCCCTGTCCTGGTACATGGCCCTGGCCGCCATCCTGTTCTGCATCGGGGTCTGCGGTTTCCTCACCCGGCGCAACGTCATCATCATGTTCCTGTCCATCGAGCTGATGCTCAACGGCGTCAACCTCAACCTGGTGGCGCTTAGTCATTACCTGGACAGCGTCCGGGGCCAGGCCTTCACCTTCTTCATCATCACCGTGGCCGCCGCCGAGGCCGCCATCGGCCTGGGTATCGCCATCGCCCTCTACCGGAGTCGGCGCAGCGTCCACGTCGATACCATCAACCACCTCAAGGGATAACACCATGCCGGCCTCTCTGCTTGCCATCCCGCTCCTGCCGCTGGCCTCCTTTGTCGTCACCCTGCTGTTTGGCAAACGATGGGGCACCCGGGCCCACTGGCTGCCGATCATCGCCGTCCTGCTCACTTTCGCCTGCTCCCTGGCCGCCTATTTCCGGGTCCTGTCCGGCGAAATCATCAATCAGGATATCTTCACCTGGATCCAGTCGGGCAACCTGACGGTGTCCTTCGGGTTTCTCGTCGACCAGTTGACGGCGGTGATGCTCATCGTGGTCACCAGCGTCAGTTCGCTGGTCCACATCTACTCGGTGGGCTACATGAAGGGCGAGGAGGGCTATTACCGCTTTTTTGCCTACTTGAGCCTCTTCACCTTCTCCATGCTCATGCTGGTCCTAGGCAACAACTTCCTCCAGTTGTTCTTCGGCTGGGAGGCGGTCGGGCTCTCCTCCTACCTGTTGATCGGTTTTTACTTCAACAAACAGTCCGCCGCCGATGCCGGCAAGAAGGCCTTCATCGTCAACCGGTTCGGCGATTTCGGCTTCATCCTCGGCCTGTTTCTCATCTTCACCCAGTTCGGCAGCCTTCACTACCAGGAGGTGTTCAGCCGGGCCGGTGAACTTGAGGGCCAGAGCTTGGCCCTGTTCGGCAGTCCCATCGGCTTGGCGACCGTGATCGCCCTGCTGCTGTTCTGCGGCGCGATCGGCAAATCGGCCCAGATCCCGCTCCATGTCTGGCTGCCCGACGCCATGGAGGGCCCGACCCCGGTCAGCGCCCTGATCCATGCGGCCACCATGGTCACCGCCGGCGTCTTCCTGGTGGCCCGCTGCAACCCGATCTTCGACCTTTCGCCCTTTGCCCTCAACCTGATCACCGTGCTCGGCGCCGTCACCGCCCTGTTCGCCGCCACCATCGCCCTGGTGCAGACCGACATCAAGCGGGTGGTGGCCTACTCGACGGTCAGCCAACTGGCCTACATGTTCATCGGCTGCGGCGTCGGCGCTTACTCGGCCGGCATCTTCCACCTTTTCACCCATGCCTATTTCAAGGCCCTGCTCTTTCTCGGCTGCGGTTCGGTGATCCTGGGCATGCACCACGAACAGGATGTGCGACACATGGGCGGCCTGAAGAGCAAGATGCCCATCACCTACTGGACCTTTCTCCTCGCCTCGCTGTCCATTGCCGGCATCCCCGGCCTGGCCGGCTTTTTCAGCAAGGACGAGATCCTGCTCATGGCCTTCAACACCGACCTGGCAGCCGGCAAGTTCGCCTGGGCCATCGGCACCCTGGTGGCCTTCATGACCGCCTTCTACTCCTTCCGCCTCTTTTTCCTCATCTTCCATGGTGAGTTCCGCGGCACCGAGGAGCAGCGCCATCACCTCCACGAATCGCCGGCAGTGGTCACCTGGCCGTTGATGCTGCTGGCGGTCGGCGCCGTGGCCGCCGGCTGGTTCGGCGTGCCCGCCATCCTTGGCGGCAGCAACCACTGGGCCCACTTCCTCGAACCGGTGCTCGGCCATCCCCATGTCCATGTCTCCGGGACCACCGAGGCCCTGCTCATGGCCTCTTCGGTACTGGCCGGGGTCTGCGGCATCGGCCTGGCGTACCTGCTCTACCGGTTGAAACCCCACCTGCCCGGCCTGCTGGCCGAGCGGCTGGCGATGGTCTACCGGTTGCTGCTCAACAAATACTACATCGACGAACTGTATGACACGGTCATCGTCAAGCCGACGCTCGCCTTCAGTCGCGCCGTGATCCTGCGGATCGTCGATCTGGCCTGCATCGAGGGGGTGGTCAATGGCCTGCCCAGGGCCATCGGCTCCTTTGCCGAACGGTTGCGCCGGATTCAGGATGGCCAGGTCTCCCATTACCTTGCCTGGATGGGTGGCGGCGCCCTGGTCCTGGTGGCTGTGCTGCTGATCGGTCTTTAACCCGAACTCTTACGGAACATGACGATGTCCATGCCTCTGCTCAGCACCCTGATCTTTTTCCCGGTCCTCGGCGGGTTGTCCCTGCTGTGCGTGTCCCGCCAGCAGACCGGAACCATCCGGACCATGGCCCTGATCATCAGTTTGATCGAACTGTGCCTGACCCTGCCGCTGGTTCTGCTGTTCGACAAATCCACCCATGTGATGCAGTTCGTCGAGCACCACCCGTGGATCACAGCCCTGAATATCAACTACAGCCTGGGCATCGACGGCATCAGCCTTCTCTTTCTCCTCCTGACCGCCTTGATCGTTGTCCTCTCGGTGCTGGTCTCCTGGGAATCCATCGGCGACAAGGTGCCGGAATTCTTCGTCTCCATGCTGCTCCTGGAAGGGGCGATGATGGGGGTCTTCTGTGCCACTGACCTGTTTTTGTTCTACATCTTTTGGGAGGCGATGCTCATCCCGATGTTCCTGATCATCGGCGTCTGGGGTGGCCCGAACCGCATCTACGCCACCGTCAAGTTCTTCCTCTATACCCTGGTCGGCAGCCTGCTGATGCTGGTGGGCATCATCCTCCTCTACCAGAACGGCGGTCACACCTTCGACCTGCTTAAACTGGCCGGACAGCCCTATTCGCTCAAGCTGCAATTGATCCTCTTCTGGGCCTTTTTCGCCGCCTTCGCGGTCAAGGTACCGATGTGGCCGGTGCACACCTGGCTGCCCGATGCCCACACCGAGGCGCCGGCCGCCGGCTCGGTCATCCTGGCCGGGGTGCTGATCAAGATGGGGGCTTACGGCTTTCTCCGCTTTTCCCTGCCCATCCTGCCCGACGCCACCCAGCAAATGCTCATGCCCATGCTGGTCCTGTCGGTGATCGCCATTGTCTACGGCGCGGTGATCTGCCTGGTCCAGACCGATCTCAAACGGCTGATTGCCTACAGTTCGGTGAGCCACATGGGTTTTGTCACCCTGGGACTGTTCGCCTTGAACCAGCGCGGCCTGGAGGGCGCGATCCTGCAGATGATCAACCACGGCCTAGTCACCGGCGCCCTTTTTCTGGCCGTGGGCATGATCTACGAACGCACCCACACCCGGGAGATCGCCGCCTACGGGGGATTGGCCTCGACCATGCCGGTCTTCGCCGGATTTTTCCTGCTCTTTACCCTGGCGGCGGTGGGATTGCCCGGCACCAACGGCTTCATCGGCGAATTCCTGATCCTCCTCGGCGGCTTCGAACGACAACCCTGGCTGGCGGTGATCGCCGCCTCCGGCCTCATTCTTGGTGCCTGGTACATGCTCTGGCTGTATCAACGCATCTTTTTCAACGAGGTCAAGGAGTCGATGCGCGGCCTGGCGCAGCTCAACCTGCGGGAGATCCTGACCCTGGCCCCCATGGTGCTGCTGATTCTGTGGATCGGTTTCTATCCCAACGCGCTGCTGAGTTTCCTCCATGTGTCGGTGACCCACCTGCTCGACCAGGTCCATGGCTTGGCGCTGGCCGGTCACATGCCGCGTTTCTGACTTTCTGACCATATTATCGCCAAGACCGAGGAGCGACCATGATCGATACTGTGGCCATCAACTGGACCGCCGTGGAACCCATCCTGCCGGAACTGCTGCTGGTCGGCATCGGCGTGCTGCTGATCTGCTGCGACCTGTTTCTTCCCCGCCAGCGGCAGTTGCTGCCCTGGCTGACCGTGGTCGGTTGCCTCACCGCCCTGGCCATGGTGGTCGTCGCCCAGCCGACCACCGGTTTCGGCGGCATGCTGCTCGTCGACGGCTATGCCATGGTGTTCAAGGCCATCTGCCTCGTGGCGGTGATCCTGACCACCCTGATGAGCGAACACCACTGCCGGACCATCGGCCTGCGCCAGGGTGAATATTACAGCCTGCTGCTGTTCTCCCTGGTCGGCATGCTGCTCATGGCCTCCGCCGGCGACCTGATGGTTCTTTATCTGGGCCTGGAACTGATGGCCCTGCCGGTTTACGCCCTGGTCGGTCTGCACAAGCGTGATGGCCGGACAAGCGAAGCGGCGATCAAGTACTTCCTCACCGGCGCCTTTGCCTCGGCCCTGCTCCTCTTCGGCATGTCGTTGCTCTACGGCCTCACCGGCACCACCGAGATCATCCGCATCGCCGAACTGATCACCGCCCGCGACCTGACCGCCAATCCGGCCCTGCTGGCGGCCCTGGGGTTGCTGTTGGCCGGACTGTGCTTCAAGGTGGCGGTGGCCC
>JAUWAH010000164.1 GCA_030602145.1 Desulfobulbus sp. | reverse complement strand
GGCTTTTGCAAAAAGACGGTTGAGTCATTCCCGAGGTAGTCATCGGGAATCCAGTCCTGGAAAAATCAATGAGTTCTGGATTCCCGCTTTCGCGGGAATGACGAAAAAAACTCGTCAGCAGTTCATTTTGCAAAAGGCTCTCCTGTTATGAAAGCGGCGCGGTCGCCTCATCCACCAGGGCGAAGATCGAGCGGTAGGAAATCCCGCCATGGAGGGCCAGGCCGATCTCGCAGGTCTTGCTGGTCGAGTAGCCGGCTTCGCAATCGTGGACTTGGTCGGCCAGGCCATGGACGGCCGAGGCGTTGAGTTCCGGGAAGTTGAAACCCCGGTCGCCGGCGAACCCGCAACAGAAGATATTCTCCGGCACCACCACCTCGGTGGCGCAGAGCAGGGCCAATTCCCTGAGCTTGGCGTCGAGCCCCATCTTGCGGGTGCTGCACGTGGGATGAAGGGCGATCTTGGCCTCCTTGCGGGTGAACCGGAGCCGCTCCTTGAGGAACTGAAGGACGAATTCCACCGGCTCGAAGAGGTGCAGCTTCTTGTCCAGGGTGGCGCGCATCCGCATCAGGCAGGGGCTGGTGTCGCAGAGAATGGGCAACTCGCCATCCCGGGAGGCTCGCAACAGGGTGTCGCTCAACTCGTCGGCCTTGCGGTCGGCCTGAAGCCGGAATCCCTTGCTCTCGAAGGCCTGGCCGCAGCAGAGACTGTCCAGATTTTCGGGCAGGATGACCGTGCACCCGGCCTTGTTGAGCACCGAGAGCGTCTGTTGCGGCAGGCCGCGCCGGTCGGTCTCCTCCCTGGACGGACCACCCATGGCCCGGCTGGCGCAACTGGGGAAATAGACCATGGCAAGCGGCTCGGCGACCGTTGCCATCTCGACCTTGATCCGGGGCGAGCCGGTGGGCATGGCCCGGTTCCACTGCGGCACCACGCCAAGGGTTCCCTTGTGCGCAGCCTCTGTGACCGCCTCCATGGTCGGGGTGCCGGCCGACCGATGCACCCGGTCGACGGTATTGAGCACGCCGGCTGCAGTTTTGGCCACCCCCCCGAAGTGGCCCGCGGTCCAGGTGGCGACCGCGGCCGCCAGTTGACCATGGGCCTCCTCGCGCAGGGCTTTGATCATCTTGCCGGTGTCGATGCCCACCGGGCAGAGGGTCGAACAGAGGCCGTCGGCGGCGCAGGTGTCCATGCCCTGGTACCGGTAGGAACGGACCAGTTTCTTGAGCGGCGCCTCGCCCCGGCCGCCGGTCATGCGCCGGCTGATTTCCCGCCGGCCGGCGATCCGCTGCCGGGGGGTGAAGGTCAGGTCCTTGGATGGACAGATGGGTTCGCAAAAACCGCATTCGATGCACTTGTCGACCAATTCGTGGGTGGGTGGCAGCGGCTTGAGGTTCTTGACGTGGGCCTCAAGGTCGCTGTTGATGATCACCCCGGGGTTGAGCAGATGTTTGGGGTCGAACAACTGCTTGATCGCCTTCATGAGACTGAAGGCCGCCTCGCCCCACTCCTTCTCGACAAAGGGGGCCATGTTGCGGCCGGTGCCATGCTCGGCCTTGAGCGAGCCGTCGTATTTGTCCAGCACCATCTTGACCACGTCGTCCATGAAATCGCGGTAGCGGACCACCTCGTCCTGGGTGGAAAAATCCTGGGTAAAGACGAAGTGGAGATTGCCGGCCAGGGCATGGCCGAAGATGATCGCCTCGGTGTAGTTGTAGCGCAGCAGCAGTTCCTGGAGGTCCAGAGTGGCGTTGGCCAGGTGCTCGATGGGAAAGGCCACATCCTCGATAATGACCGTGGTGCCGGTGCGGCGGACCGCGCCCACCGCCGGGAACAGTCCCTTGCGGATCTTCCACAACTGGGTGAACTCCTCGGGCACGGCGGTGAACTCGATCGGCCTGACGGTGTCGATCCCGGAGAGTGCTGCCTTGATCTGCTCGATCTGGGCGGCCAGGGTCTCGGCGCTCTCGGCCCTGGTCTCCACCAGGATGGCGGTCACACCCGGCGCCAACTCACCGAGGAACTCGGGCATGCCCGGCTTGCCGGTCACCGAGGCCAGACTGGCCCGGTCCATGAGTTCGGCGGCGGCCACCGGCTGCTGCCCCAGGATGATCACCGCTTCACAGGCGGTGCGAATGTCCGGGAAGTACATCAGTGAACTGGCTTTGTGACGGTGTTCGATCACCGTCCGGTAGACCACCTCGGCGATGAAGCCCAGCGTTCCCTCGGAGCCGATCATCAGGTGGGCCATGATCTCGAAGGGATCGTCGAAGTCGACCAGGGCGTTGAGGCTGTAGCCGGTGGTGTTCTTGATCTTGAACTTGTAGCGGATGCGCTCGGCCAGTTCGGCATCGGTCAGCACCTGGTCGCGCAAGGCCGTCAACCCATCCAGGATGTGACCATGGCTGCGGCGGAAGCTGGCCCGGCTCTTGTCGTCGCCGGTGTCGACCACCGTGCCGTCGGCCAGGATGATGCGCATGGCATCCAGGGTCCGGTAGCTGTTCTGTTCCACCCCGCAGCACATGCCGCTGGCGTTGTTGGCCAGGATACCGCCGATCTTGGCACTGTCGATGGAGGCCGGGTCCGGCCCGATCTTGCGGTCGAACTCGGCGAGGATGCGGTTGGCGTGGCTGCCGATCATCCCCGGCTGCACCCGGATCTTATCGGCTTGGTCAAAGACGCGAAAGTCGTTCCAGCCCCGCCCCATGCGCACCAGGATCGAGTCGGTGATCGCCTGGCCGGACAAACTCGTCCCGGCGGCGCGGAAGGTCACCGGCAGATCCAGCTTGCCGGCCTCGCGCAGGATGCGCTGCACCTCGATCTCGTTTTCGACGTTGATGACGATTTTGGGGATCAGCCGATAGAAGCTGGCATCGGTGCCGTAGGCGATGGTCCGCAAGGGGTCGGTGACCAGCCGGTCGGAGGGAATGGTGGTCTTGATGCGGCGGTGGAAGTCACGGTATTTTCCGGTCAGCATGGCGCACCTCCTGGGCTCGAATGGCGGGGAATAGTTCTCAAACCATACGGTATACCGCTGAAAAAGACCACGGGAAAGACAGGTCGCCGGCGACACAGCCACCTGACCATCGGCCCGCTGTCCAGCTCCCATCCCGCCGTTCGCCCGGGCTCGCAACCCGCCGCGACATTCCGGGACTTCAACCGTTTCCAAACACCAGCAGGCCTGAGCCGGAGGGCATTCTCAGATCCCGTCGCGCCTCCAACCCGCAGTCCCCGGCCATGGCGATCAGTTCGGACCGGCTGTAGGTCCGGCCGTTGTAGGTGTTGATCATCATGTGCAGGTCGTAGAGACCACCGCGCCAGCCGGTCTCGGTGAAGAAATCATGGATCAGCAACAGCCCATCCTCGGCTAACTTCGACGCTGCCTTGGCCAGAAGACGGGCGGATTCTTCCTTTGCCTGGCAATGGACAATGTTGGAGAGGAGAACCAGGTCGCAGGATCGATCGGCGATATCGTCGAAGGGTGACGGGGCCTCGGTCAGCAGGTTGCATCCGCACCACCTGACCCGACCGGTCAACTGCGGCGGCAGCGGATGCAGGCCGGCATCGGCCACCACCTCGGGCAGATCGCAGAGGATGGCCCTCCAGTCGGGATGACGGTCCAGAAAGGCGGCGGCAAAGGCGCCGGAACCGGCACCGAGATCGAGCAGGGTGCCCGCCGGTTCGGCAACCGACAGGGCATCCCAGAGTTCCACCGCCCGGATGCGGGCCGCCTCGTCCATGGCACCCAGATAGGCGGCAAAGGCCCGGCGCAGGGTGTCGGGGTCCTTGTCCTCCGTGCCGACCACCCGCCGGCCACCGGCAAGGGTTGGCCCCAGTTGCTGCCAGGAGCACCGCAACCGTCGTTCAAAGGCCAATGTCCGGCCCTGGTACCGGGGAGAGGCCGGATCGAGATAGGTTGCGGCAACATCGGAGAGCAGGTACCGGCCCCCCTGGGTCCGGAGCAGCCCCAGGGTGCACAGACAGCGGAGAAACCGCTCTCCGTAGGCCGGGTCCCATCCGACCCGGGCGCAGAGTTCGGAGCCGGAACGGCCCTCACCGACCGCCGCGAAGAGGCCGGCCTCGTCGGCTGTCAGCAATGCCTCGGTGAGACGATAGCCGGTGAGCAGGTTGGTGAAGGCTGCAAACCCCTGGAATAGGCAGGGATCGTCCGCCGAGCCGATCACTGTTTCTGGGCATTGGCGATGCCCACCTCGGCAAAGGTCTTGATGTCAGCCAGAATCCGGGTGGCCGCATCCAAAAGGTGCATGGCCATGGCCGCGCCGGTGCCCTCGCCCAACCGGAACTGGAGGTCGAGCAGGGGGGTGGTGCCCAGTCGTTCAAGCATGTGCCGATGACCGATCTCCACCGAGTGGTGGCCGGCAAAGAGGTAGGGTTTGACCTGGGGTGCCAGTTCGCAGGCGACCAGGGCGCCGGCGGTGGCAATCAGGCCGTCGCAGACCACGGGGAGACGGTGGGCCGCGGCTCCGATCACCAGACCGGCCAGACCGCCGATCTCGAAACCGCCCACCTTGGCCAGCACGTCGAGGGGATCGTCGGGATTGGGCATGTGCAGGGCCAGCCCCCTCTCGATCACCCCGACCTTGCGGGCCAGGGCCGCGTCGTCGATGCCGGTGCCACGGCCGGTGAGTTTGCCGACCTCGAGTCCGGAGAAGGCGGCGATGATCGCCGAGGAGGCGGTGGTGTTGCCGATGCCCATGTCGCCGGTCCCGAGCAGATCCACCCTGCCCTCGGCCACCAACTGATCGACGATCTCGATGCCGGCCTCCACCGACCGGATCGCCTGCTCGCGGCTCATGGCCGGCCGGCGGGCGAAATTGGCGGTGCCCTTGCCCACCTTCTTGTGGAAGATGGGCAGCTCGGGATCGAAGTCATAGCTGACCCCCAGGTCGGCCACCCGCACCGAGGCCCCGGCGTGGGCGGCCAGCACGCTCACCGAGGCGCCACCGGCCACGAAGTTGTAGACCATCTGGGCGGTGACCTCCTGGGGGAAAAGACTGACGCCCTCGGCCACCACGCCGTGATCGCCTGCGCAGGTGACAATCACCTTGTTGCGCAAACGAACGTCAAGGGTGCCGGCAATGGCCGCCAGCCGAGCAGAAACCGGCTCCAGGATCCCCAGGCTGGACTGGGGCCGGGCCTGGTCGGCCAGCCGTTGGAGGGCGGCGGTATGTATGGCTGCGTCCGGCGGCCGGATTGCATCGATGGATTGCTGAAGTGTGTGCATGGTTCACCTTTGTATAAACGATGGTCGGTTCCGGCGGCGTTGCCATGCCGGAGTGCTGACCTTTCATCGTTTGTTGTGGCCGGCCAATGTGGTCCAGCCTTGCTGGTTGGGAGAAAGAGCCTGGGCGCAGGAGGTGCCTGATCGGAGATGCTACCACGCTCATGGGACGGGGGTGCGCTTGTCACCGCCGATATCGGATCTGAACACCTCCATCCCCTTTTTCATGGCGCAGAAATCGCCGCACATGGTGCAGGTGTCGCCGGCCTCGGGTGTGCGGTCCTCCCGCACCTCGCGGGCCTTGTCGGGGAACATCAGCAGCTGCTGGAGGTCGTTCCAACGCATGTCACGGCGGGCCATGGCCGCCTGACGCTCCCGGTCGCGGCGCTCCGGATACTTGGCCATGTCCCCGATGCGCACCGCCAGCCGGGTGGCCCGCACCCCCTCGCGAACATCGTCCTCGTTGGGCAGGGCCAGATGTTCGGCCGGGGTGATGTAGCAGACCAGGTCAGCCCCGAACCGGGCCGAGTTGGCGGCGCCGACGGCGGCGACAATATGGTCGTAACCGGCGCCGGTATCCAGTGGCAGCGGGCCGAGAACATAGTAGGGGGCGTTGCCGCTCATCCGTTTCTCCAGCATGATGTTGCCCTCGATCTCGTCGAGCGGCACATGGCCCGGCCCCTCGACCATCATCTGGCAG
>JAUWAH010000110.1 GCA_030602145.1 Desulfobulbus sp. | reverse complement strand
GTCGATCCGGGCGGACGGCTGGCCGGCCCTCAGTCCGGACGACAGCACCAAGCCCCGGACCATGCCTTTGTCATCGCAGCGGCCGGATGCGCACCTGGATGGAAGGCGTGTCCTGCAGGAGTTTGACCAGCCGGGTCGGATCGGTGTCGCCGTAGTGGTAGGGGTAGAGGATTTTCGGCTTGATGACCCTGGCCGCGTCGGCCACCATCTCCGGTGTCATGGTGGCCGGCATGTTCATCGGCAGGAAGGCGATGTCGATGGCCTTCAGGGTGCGCATCTCCGGGATGTTTTCGGTGTCGCCGGCCACATAGATGCGCTTGTCCCCCAAGGTGAGCACATAGCCGTTGCCGATACCCTTGCGGTGGTAGGGCTGACCGTTTTCCCGCTTGTTGACGATGTTGTAGGCGGCAACGACCTGTACGCCGATGTTCCGGATGGTGAAGGTCTCACCGTTCTCGACAATCCAGCCATCCGGCACCTTGTCGGCGCAGATGGGCGGCAGCACCACGATGGTGGTGTCTTTGCGGATGGCATCAAGGGCCTTGAGATCGAAATGATCGTTGTGATCGTGGGTGATGAACACCAGGTCGGCCTTGGGCAGCCGATTGTACTCGGCCACTTTACCGTAGGGATCGAAATGGATGATCTGGCCGCGAAAGGTCAGCATCAGCGACGCATGGCCGATGAACATGAGTTCCACATCGCCGGCCGAGGTCCTGAGCACATCCCGTTTTACCATCTCACGGGCGGTTCCGGTCAGGGCGCCGACGGTCATGGCCAGCAGGAAGGCGACCAGGCCGGTCGTAAATGTCATCAATCTGTCGCGCAGCATGGCCATATCAGCTCCGGTCGGCGGGTTTTCGTTCTGCCGCCAGGATGCCGGCACCGTTGGGCAGGTCGATCGGCAGCCGGCGCACCGCCGTCAGTCCGGCTCCTGCCATCATCGCGGTCAGCTCGCCCTGGGCGTAGGCGCGTCCTTCGGGGGTGCCGATGAGCATGTTGAGGGCAAAGAGGGCGGGATGGATGGGGGCGGTGCGACTGTCGTCAAGGATGAACTCCTGAATGAACAAGACGCCGCCCTCGTCCAGGGCTGCGGCCGCCTTGGCAACGATGGCGGCGCAGGTCTCCGGACCCTCGCTGTGGAGGAGATGGGAGATCCAGACCGCATCGAAGCCGGAGCCGATGGGATCGTGGACCACATCGCCGCCGACAAATCCGATCCGGTCAGCCAGACCGTGGCTGGCCACTGTCTGCTCGGCAAAGGGGCGGGTGGTCGGCAGGTCGAAAATCACCGCGGTCAACGATGGGTTGTGGTGGCAGAAGTGGATGGCGTAGGTGCCGGGACCGCCGGCCAGATCGAGGAGTCGGTGCCGGCCTTCGAGATCGACGGCCGCCGCGATTCCGGGAGCCAGTTGCGTGGCCAGGTTGTACATGCCCAGCAGAAAACTTTGCCGCTCGATACCATCGTTGGCGTGGGACGACCGGTTGCGGACCGGCCGGCCGGTGCGAACCGCCTCGTCCAATCGGCTCCAACCATCGACCAGAAAATGATGATGGAGGATGATGTGGCCCAGGTACCGGGGGGACTGCCTGGCCAGGTGATCGGCGCTGAAGGAAGTGGCAACGAACCGATCGTCCTGCTTGTCCAGCAGTTCCATGGCGACCAGGGCGTGGAGGAGCTGATCGAGCCCCCGGGGATCGACGCAGATGCGTTCGGCCAGGTCCGCCGCCGTCATCGGTGCGGTGGCCAGATGGCTGAAGACATCCAGCTTGACGCCGGCATGCAGGGTACAGGGTTTCCAGCAGCCGCTGGCCAGTTTGAGCAGGTCGGGCACGGTCATGGGCAGTGGGTTCTTATTCATTCATTGGTTGCAGGTTGGTTTTTTCGGCGGTGGTCAGGCCGGCCAGTCACGCACCGGCAGGCTATCGTTCCTGCCAGCGGGGCGGCCGTTTGTCCAGAAAGGCCCGGACACCTTCCTTGGCATCGTCGGTGGTGCAGAGCCGGGCAAAGGCCTCGTTCATCAGGTCGAACTGGCGTTCATAGGCCAGGTCCTCGGCGGCGTAGAACCCTTTTTTGGCGATCTGCACCGCCAGCGGACTCTTGGCGGCCAGGGTCTCGGCCCAGGCCATGGCCTCGGCCTCCAGAACCTCCTTGTCCACCACCCGGTTGACCAGGCCCAACTCCCGGGCCTCCGGCGCCTTGATCAGGTCACCGAACAGGAGCAATTCGAGGGCCTTCTTGCGGCCCACGCAGCGGGCTACCGGAATGACCGGACCGACGCAGTTCAAGCCGACATTGATGGCGGTCAACCCCATCTTGGCATCGGCGGCGGCAATCACCAAATCGGCGGCGGCAGCCAAGCCCAGGCCATTGGCGGCGGCCACGCCGTGCACCTGGGCGATCACCGGTTTCTTCATCCGGGAGATGGTGAGCAGCGGCTGCTGCATGTGCTCGATCCAGGCCCGGTATTCCATGGCGGTCTTGCCGGCCAACTCGTTGATGTCGATGCCGGCGCAGAACGCCTTGCCCGCCCCCTTGACGAGTACCACCCGCACGGCGGGATCGCCGTCCATGGCCAAGAGGGCCCGGGTGAGTTCGGTGGCCAGAAGACTGTTGAAGGTGTTGAGGTGATCGGGACGGTTGAGGGTGATGGTGCCGACAAACCGCTCGCCGCCGGTGGCGATCAGATGGGTGTATGCCATGACGATCTCCTAAGGATGGGTGGAAAGGTGGATTACGGCCGCAGCAGCTTGAGGCCAAGGGGTTCTTCCACCACCCGTTTAGCGCTGCTGCCGACCAGTTCGTGAACAATGATCTCCATGACGTGCCAGACCTTGACCCCGGTGCGGATGCAGCCGGTGATGGTACTGTCCCGGCGCCCGCAGGCCATGTGCAGGTGGACAAGGGGGACACCGTCCTCGTCGCGAAACATCGTCCCCACCCCGGCCACCTCATGGACCTGCGCCAACTCATGGTGCATCGGTGCCAGGGGCAGGCCGCGATCCTCACGCGGCCCGACCACCAGCCGGCTGCCCCGGTCGGCACCGCCCACCACGATGAGCGAGGCCGCCTCGATCTGGTGGTCGAGGGCAAACTGCTCGATGGTTTCATGGACGATGTCGCCGTCCTCCAGTCGCAGGATGAAGACCCGGCCCGGTCGGGCCTCGGAGTAGCGCATGGATGCACCTCAAAAAAAGGATGGGGTCAATCGGTCCCCGGCGGTGTCGGTGTCCCGTCCGGAGTGACCACCGCATCGAGCAACCGGAGGATGTTGGCGCAGACCACCTGCTCGAAATCGCCGGCCGACAGGTTGAGACGCCGGATCTTGCCCAGCTCCTGGGCCGGGGTACTGAAGGGGAAGTCTGAGCCGAAGAGGAGTTTGTCCACGCCGTAGTGGTCGAGAAAATGGCGCATCTCCCCGGTCGAGGCCAGGGCCGTGTCGGCGTAGACATTGGCGCGCCGCCAGATGCCGGCCTGGTCCAGGGCCTGGTAGGAACCGTTGAGGCCGCCGAGGTGGGGAATGATGATCACCGCCTCCGGCGCCAGCCGCTCGATGAAGCGGATGGTATTGGCAAAGCTTTCTTCGAGGACGATGGGCAGACGCCTCCGGGTGATCTCGGCGATCATCGCCGCGCAGCGGGGGTTGTCGTAGTGGTACTCGGGCTCATAGGAATGGCGGTGCCACTTGATGCCCCGATAGGGACGACGCAGTTCGTCGATGGCGAAATCGTTCCAGACGAACAGGTAGGGAAAAATCGGTTCGCCCTGGTCGGCCAGGTCGAGCAGGTAGCGGTTGGCGGCCCGCCGGGTCCGCTGCCAGGCGCCGTTGTCCTGGAAGTGGAAGTCGTCGCGGTCGTAGATGTCCTCCACCGGAGCAAACAGGCAGGCCTCGGTGATGCCGGCCTCCCTGAGCAGCGGCCTGATGGTGTCGATGGGCAGATGGACATGCTGGGTGCCGCAGTGGATATGGCTGTCGATGATCCGGGCTGCAACCATAACTGACCCTCCTGACGCTTGGTGGCGGATGCGTTTTCCTGGCCGATGCTCTGTGCTTATCCGAAAAAGCACCCCTTGGGGAAGAAAAATTGGCCCGCGTCATGAAAAAGAAAGGTGCCGTCCGCTGTGGGGATACTGGTTGAAGAAACCTCGGTCTTTCCTCTATAGTGGGGCCGGCGCGCCATCGGTCACCGACCGGCGCGGCCGCCCCTGATCACCTCAGCGCTCCTTCGGGCCATCGCCATGACCGTTCTCCTCCTTTCCGGCCTCATCTTCCTCCTCGCCGGCCTGATCCAGGGGCTGACCGGGTTCGGCGGCGGCCTGGTGGCCATCCCCCTGCTCTGCCTGCTCATGGACATCAAGAGTGCCGTGCCGCTTTCCATCCTCTGCGGCCTGGCCATCACCACGGCCATGGCCTATCAACTCCGTCATTGCCTCGACCGGCGCAGGATCCTGCCCATGCTCATCGGCAGCCTGCCCGGCGTGGTCGCCGGCACCTTGCTGCTCAAGGCGGCCGACCCGGTCATGATCAGCCGGCTGCTCGGCCTGCTCTTGCTCATCATCAGCGCGGTCAACCTGACCATCCGTCCCAGGCCGCTCAACCCGCCGGTCATCTGGGGCTACATCGCCGGTTTCTTCTCCGGCGCCATCACCGCCTCGGTGGGCGCCGGCGGGCCGCCGGTGATCATCTACACCACCCTCACCGACTGGAAGAAGGACGAGATCAAAGCCGCCCTCACCGGCTTTTTCGTCCTCAACGGCTACATCACCGCCGCGGTCCACGCCGGCAGCGGCATGATCACTTCCGAGACACTGACCGCCTTTGCCACCACCGTGCCGTTCGTCCTCTGTGGCACCTATATGGGTTCGCGGATCAGCGACCGGATCAACCGCCGCACCTACCTGCAACTTGTCTATGTGCTGCTGATGGCCCTGGGGGTCATGATGCTGGCACGTTAGGACAAGGCCAAACGGACCGACCGGTTCGCGGTGTTGGCCGGGTGCCCGACCGGGGCCGCGGCACGGTGCGCAGGCGAGCGGCATGCTCGCCCCCTCTCAGGCTGCTCCGGCGGCCAGCGCTTCCCGCACCTTGGCGGCCAGGATGTGCAAGGTAAAGGGCTTCTGGATGAAGTGGACCCCGTGGTCGAGGACGCCGTGGTGGGCGGTGACGTTGGCGGTGTACCCGGACATGAACAGGCAGGCCAGATTTGGGATGTGCGCGGCCAACTCCCTGGCCAGTTGTCGGCCGTTCATGCCGGGCATGACCACGTCGGTCATCAGCAGGTGGATGGAACCGTCATGGTCGCGGGCCAGCCGCAGGGCCTCGTCGGGACCGGTGGCGGCCAGAACGGTGTACCCCAGATTCTGGAGTATCGCCGTGGTCAGGTCCAGGATCATGGGCTCGTCCTCCACCAACAGGATGGTTTCGGTGCCGGCGGCGGCCGGCTCGCTCTCCGCAGGCAACGCCTCCTGGGCCGCCGCTTGATGGCGGGGCAGATAGATCTTGAAGGTCGTACCCTGTCCCGGCTCGCTGTAGACGTTGACAAACCCGCCGTTCTGCTTGACGATGCCGTAGACCGTGGCCAGCCCCAGGCCGGTTCCCTTGCCCATCTCCTTGGTGGTGAAAAACGGCTCGAACAGGTGGGCAAGCAGGTCGGCATCCATGCCGCAGCCGTCATCGCTCACCGCCAGGAGTATGTACTCGCCGGCCAGGACATCGGCATGCCCGCTGCAATAGCGCGTATCCACCGTGACCGCCGCCGTCTCAATGGTGACCTTGCCGGTGTCGCCGATGGCATCCCGGGCGTTGACGAACAGGTTGACCAGGATCTGATCGAGCTGGGAGGGGTCGATCCGCACCGCGCCCAACCCTTCGCCTGGTCGCCAGGCCAGATCGATGTCCTCGCCGATCAGCCGCCGCAGCATGTCCAGCATCCCGGCCACCGTCTCGTTGAGATCGATCACCCTGGGAGCGACGGTCTGCTTGCGGGCAAAGGCCAAGAGCTGCCGGGTCAATTCGGCGGACCGTTCCGCTGCCTTGCGGATGTTTTCCAGGCCCGCGTAAAGCGGGTGGGCCTCGTCGACCCGGTTTAAGGCCAGTTCGCAATGTCCCAAAATCACGCCGAGCATGTTGTTGAAATCATGGGCCACACCACCTGCCAAGCGACCAATCGAATCCATTTTCTGCACCTGGATCAACTGGGTCTGCAACTTCTCCTTCTCTTCCTCCGCCCGTTTGCGATCGGTGATGTCGTTGAACAGCACCGCCAGGCGGCCCGGCGCCATCCGGAAGGCATGGACCTCGAACGTGCCGCTGACAACGCCGTCGTCATACTGGACCGACTCGCTCTGCCAGCTTTCACCGCTGTTGACCACCCGGCAGTACTGTTCGGGGATGTCGGTCTCACGCAGGCCCGGAAAGGCCTTCTCGATGGGCAGGCCGATAAACAGGGAATGATCCATCCCCAACAGCCTGTCGGCGGCCGGATTGGCGCCGGTGAAGATCAACCGGCCGTCGTCCTCCAGCCGGTAGATGTAAATTCCCATGGGCGAAGCCTGGACGATGTTACGGAAGGTGGCCACGCTTTCCCGCAGGGCCGCCTCGGCCATTCGCTGTTCGGTCAGGTCAATGGTGTAGCCGGCCAGCAGTTTCTTCTCGCCCAAACGGATCGGGAACTTGATGGTGGTGTAGCTGCGGCCGTTGAACTCCTCGTCCACATGGAGGATCTCGTCCCCGGAGGCGACCCGCCAGTCGTCCGCGGTCATCGAAGCCGCCAGGGAGGCCGGAAACAGTTCGTCCATGGTCTTGCCGAGCATTTCGGCCACCGGCATGCCGAGCATCTCCTCATAGTTGTCGCTTGCCTTCAGTGTCCTGCTCTCGGTGGGGGTCACCTCCTTGATGAAGGCATATATGGGTGAGTTCTTGATGAACCTGGTCAACAGCTCGTTGGTCGAAAGCAACTCCTCCTCGACACGCTTCAGGGAGCTGATGTCGGTATGGGTGCCAAACATCAACAACGGTTTGCCGGCGCTGTCCCGGGTCAAAATGCGGCCCCGGTCCAGGATCCAGACCCAGTGGCCGTCCTTGTGGCGCATGCGGAACTCGCAGTCGTAATCGAGCGTTTCATCCCGAATGCACCGGGCCAGCGCCTCCTCGGCCCGATGGAGATCGTCTGGATGCACAAGTCGTTCCCAGGTCGCATAACTGTAGGGCATCAGCTCGTCCAGACGATAGCCGAGCACCTCCGCCCAGGTCTCGTTGAACACGGTTTCGTTGCTCTGCACGTTCCATTCCCAGGTGCCGAGCCGCGAACCATTGATGATGAACTCTAGCCGCTCCCGTTCCCGCCGCAGCGCCTGTTCGGCCTGCATGCG
>JAUWAH010000350.1 GCA_030602145.1 Desulfobulbus sp. | reverse complement strand
ATTTCCGGTTCCACCAGGACAATGTGCAGTTCAGGCGTATTCATGACAACTCGGTCGGACAGAAAAGAAAAGTGATCGGGTATCTACCGGATATGGATAGAGGTTGCAAATTTAAAAATACGATTTACATTCTTTCTTCCGCATTAAATGTCGGCCCACCGCACCTGGTCTGCGGCGGCTGACACCGGCGGGCCCCCGGTATGCAGCCTTTAGGCAGCCTGCTTGGGTGCCCGTGTTTGTCTCGACATTTTTGCCTCCCTCTCACCTTGCGGATACACCATGGCGCTTATCGTGCAAAAATACGGCGGAACCTCAGTGGGGTCCACCGAGAAGATCAAGGCAGTGGCCCAGCGGGTCCTTAAGAGCCACCGGCAAGGCCATCGAATGGTGGTTGTGCTCTCAGCCATGTCCGGGGAAACCGACCGGCTGACCGGTCTGGCCCTGGCCATGCAGCACATACCCGATCAACGGGAAATGGATATGCTCCTGGCCACCGGCGAGCAGATCACAGTGGCCTTGTTTGCCATGGCGGTCAAGGAGCAGGGAGACGAGGCGGTTTCCCTGCTCGGTGATCAGGTGGCCATCCATACCGACGCTATGCATACCAAGGCCCGAATCCGTTCCATCGATTCCAACCTGATTAATACCCACCTCGATCAGGGTAAGATTGTCGTCGTTGCCGGTTTTCAGGGCGTCACCGACGCCGGCGACATCACCACTCTGGGAAGAGGTGGCTCCGACACCACCGCCGTCGCCCTCGCCGCCGCCCTCAAGGCTGATGCCTGCGAGATTTTTACCGATGTCGAAGGCGTCTTTACCACGGACCCCAATGTCTGTCCCCAGGCCCGGAAAATCGACTATATCAGTTACGAAGAGATGCTGGAACTGGCCAGCCTGGGGGCCAAGGTTCTGGATATTCGTTCGGTGGGGCTGGCCAAACGGTTCAGCGTGCCGGTGCACGTCCGTTCCACTTTTTCCGAAAACATTGGCACATGGGTCGTCGAGGAGGACAAAATCATGGAGTCCATGCTGGTAACCGGCATCACCTACAGCAAGAACGAAGCTCGAATCACCATTAAACAGGTTCCCGATCAACCTGGAATAGCGGCAAAAATTTTTCTTCCCATCTCGGATGCCGGCATCCTGGTGGATATGATCATCCAAAATACCACCGACGGTCGCCTGACCGACATGACCTTCACGGTCCTGCGCCGTGATTACGACCGAGCCATGGAAATCCTGAAAAAGGTGGCTCAAGAGATTGGCGCCCAGGCGGTCACCGGGGACAAAGACATCGCCAAAGTGTCGATCGTCGGAGTGGGCATGCGCAACCACCCCGGCATCGCCTCGACCATGTTTCAGATCCTGGCCAAGGAGGGCATCAACATGATGATGGTCTCTACCTCCGAGATCAAGGTGTCATGCATCATCGCCGAGAAGTACGCCGAACTGGCGGTTCGGGCCCTGCACGATGCCTTTGCCCTGGACAAGGAAAACCTGCCGCTTGAAGAAGCCGAATAACCAGTTTGGCTGAATGGAGCCGGCCACAGTGAACAAGGAAAGGTCTGCCCTCCGGCAGGCGGCAAGGCCGCCGGTATCAACTTCGTTCATTCTACCATTATGACCAGAGTCATCGAGCTGTACGACACCACCCTGCGCGACGGCACCCAGGCCGAAAATTTCAATTTATCGGTAGACGACAAGATCAAGGTTTGTCGGCAGCTGGACCGAATCGGCATCGATTTCATTGAAGGCGGTTGGCCCGGCTCCAATCCGTTGGCGGTTGATTTTTTCAAACGCATGCAGAGTGTCGATCTCAAGCAGGCTAAATTGACCGCCTTTGGTTCGACCAGGCATTTTCGCAAAAGCCCGGACAAAGATACCAATATCCAGGCACTCCTTGCAGCAAAAACTCCGGCAGTGACCATTTTCGGCAAGAGTTGGGATATTCACGTTATCGATGCTTTACGAATCGAACTTGAAGAAAATTTACAGATTATCGAGGACTCGCTGGCCTATCTGCGCACCCGGGTTCGGCATCTGATTTACGATGCCGAACATTTCTTTGACGGCTTCAAGAACAATCGTGAATACAGCTTGGCCACCCTGGGCAGGGCCATCACCGGCGGGGCCGAGACCATCGTGCTCTGCGATACCAACGGCGGCACGCTCCCCCACGAGATCCCGGAGATCATCCAGCGGGTGCTCCAGTATAGCAGTGAGATGAACAGCCCCGTGCGTATCGGTATTCATGCCCACAACGATTCGGAAACAGCGGTGGCCAATTCCCTGATGGGGGTCAACTGCGGTGCCAGCCATGTTCAGGGGACGGTCAACGGCTTTGGCGAACGATGCGGCAATGCCAACCTGACCTCGATCATTCCGGCCCTGATCTTCAAGATGGGGTTGGAGTGCAAGGTGGGCAAACGTATTGATCAGTTGTACACCACCGCTCGGATGGTCAATGAGCTGGCCAATCTGCCCCATAACCGATACCAGCCCTATGTCGGCGAAGCGGCATTCGCCCACAAGGGCGGCGTCCATGTCAGCGCCGTGCAGCGCAACCCCATGACCTACGAGCACATTGCCCCGGAAAAGGTCGGCAATGTGCGGCGAATCCTGATCTCCGACCAATCGGGCAAGGCCAATGTTCTGATGAAAGCGCAGAAGTACGGCCTGGAAATCGATCAGGACGATCCCACCATGGCGGCGATTGTCAATGAATTGAAAAGCCTTGAAAACCAGGGATATCAGTATGAAGCCGCCGAAGCGAGCTTCGAACTTCTGATGCGGCGGGCCATGGGTTTGCAGCATGATTTTTTCCAACTGGAGGCATTCCGGGTCATCCACCATAACCATGACATGGCCCGTAATCCGATCACCGAGGCGACCATTCGCCTGTATGTCAACGGTGTCGAGGTGCATACCGCCTCGATGGGCGATGGCCCGGTCAACGCCCTCGACCGGGCCTTGCGCAAAGCGTTGACCCGGTTTTATCCGAGTCTCGAGGATATGGAGTTGACCGACTACAAAGTTCGGGTCCTGACCGGCGAACACGGCACCGGGGCCAAGGTTCGCGTTCTGGTGGAAAGCAAGGATCTCGAGGGCAGCTGGGGGACGGTTGGCGTTTCAGTGAACATCATTGAGGCGAGTTGGCAGGCGCTTGTGGACAGCATCAATTACAAGCTAATGAAGGATGAAAAAAACAGCGCCTGACATTGGTCGGCAACCGTCCGCCCTTGAATGCAAGGACAAGCACACGCTTGTCCTTTTTGTTTTGGCCTGCGGGCTGCTCCTGTCGTCAATTTCCATTGTTGGCCCGCCAAGTTCGACAACCTATGCGATCGAACCGTTGCCAGACCGTCAAGAATGGCGAATCACCAGGCTGGGTGAGGGCAGGGGAGCGAGAGTAGTCGCGCCTGCAAGCCCCAATCTATTTTATTAGAAATCTGATTTATCTCCTTATGATTCCGTTCTAGTTGACAATGCATTGCTGCCGGCTCGATTCCATCTATTGTTTAACCACCCCCTGCCTATCAATATGAGTCGCCAGGAAGAACTGGAAATGCTCCCCAGGATCGGTCCGCGCCTAGCCGCAACCATAGTGCAGGTTCGGCAAGCGCGAGGGCGGTTCAACGCCCCCAATGACCTCCTTGAGGTGCCAGGGATCGGGCCGGCGACCCTGGAACGCATCCTTCCCTTGGTCAGCTTTCAATGAGTGTTTTCGACC
>JAUWAH010000444.1 GCA_030602145.1 Desulfobulbus sp. | reverse complement strand
CGCCAATGTCAGCCCCGGCACCATGGCGGCGGCGAACATTGTGCCCACGGATTCTTGCAAGATATCGGCCAAGAGGATCAGCACCAGCGAGGGCGGGATGATCTGCCCCAGGGTGCCGGTGGCACAGATGGTGCCGGTGGCCAGGGGCCTGGAATAGCCGTACTTGAGCATCACCGGCAGGGAGATGACGCCCATGGCCACCACCGAGGCGCCGACCACGCCGGTGGAGGCGGCCAGCAGGGCGCCGACCAGGACGGTGGACACCGCGATACCGCCCCGGACCCGGCCGAACAGGGTGCCCATGGCTTCGAGCAGCCGTTCGGCCAGTTGCGAGCGTTGCAGGATGATACCCATGAAGATGAACAGGGGGATGGCCATCAGCAGGGTGTTGTTCATGATCGAGTAGACCCGGAAGGGCATCATCGAGAACATGCGCAAAAATTCACTGGAAATGGCCGCATAGCTGAAATCCGGGGCAACCTCCACCACGGCGGCGATGATGCCGAAGAAGATGGAGATCGAGCCGAAGGTGAAGGCCACCGGATAGCCGATTCCCAGCATCAGCAGGGCGGCGAAGAACATGATGATCCCGGTCATGGCTGCTTCTCCTCGACGATGCGGGCCACGATTGCCGTCTCCTCGCCCCGTCGGAAAAGGTTGATGTTCTTTACCGTATAGCCGAGGGCGGCGAAGATGAGCACGCCGAACGACAGGGGAATCATCGCCTTGATCAGGTATCGGTAATGCAGGCCGCCGGGATTTTCGGAGATTTCCTTGATCTTGTAGGAATCATGGACAAAGTCGAAGGAGCCGAAGAGGATCAGGCAGGCGAGCGGCAGCAGGAAGAAGACCGTACCGATGATGTTGATCAGCGCCCTGCGCCGGACCGGGAAGCGGTCGTAGAGGAAATCGACCCGCACATGGCCTTCTTCCAGCAGGGCCACCGAGACGCCAAACAGGATGACGATGGAGAACAGGTGCCATTCCATCTCCTGCATGCCCACCGAACTGTTGTGGAAGAAGTAGCGCATGACGACATCAAAAAAAACATTCGCCGTCATCAAGAGAAAGACGATGGCCAGCCCCCTTCCCAGAAGACGGCTGGTTCGTTGAAAAAAAAGTTCGATTTTCAGTAGCATAGTTGCTTCTCCCCCAGAAGCTTGAAAGCCAACGGATGTGCGCTGTTTGCACGATGACCGGGCCGTTTATCGCCTGCCAAACAAGCGGCGCCTCGTCCCCCCTCCTTCGAAACCGGAGACGTTTCCCGCTGATCGAAACGACTCGGCAGGCAGATCACCATTGTCCAGCAGGCTCATACTTTTGTTCCGGGCTGACCCGATCCGTTGCGCAACTCCCACCCTCGACGACCTCCCCGTTCCAATAAAAAAGCCGTCCATCTCATGGTCGGGAGATGGACGGCGTGGGCAGCGAGCTGATCTCCTTGATTATTTCACGACTTTTTCCGATTCCAGCAGGTAATACAATTCCGATATCTTGGTCCACTGACGGGCCTTTTTCATGAAGGTATTCTGGGAATCGAATACTTCCTTGAACAGAGGATCCTTGGCGGCATAGTCATTGTGAACCTCATCCGAGGCCTTTTTCATGGCGGCAAGAACCGGCTCGGGGAAGGTCATGACCTTGATGTTGGGAAATTCGGTTTTCATCGCGGCCCAGGCGTCGGCGCTCATGGCGAAGTTCTCGTAATGCATGTCGGTGGCGGCCACCTGCATGGCGGCCTTGAGTGCGGCCTGGTATTCGGGCGGCAGGCTATCGAAGGCCTTCTTGTTGATCAGGAATTGGAGGTCGGTTGCGGGCTCATGCCAGCCGGTGTAGTAATAGGGCGCGATCTTGTGGAAGCCCATCTTGATGTCCATGCCCGGTCCCACCCACTCCAGGGCGTCGATGACGCCGCGGTCCAGGGAGGTGTACAACTCGCCGGGGGCGATGTTGGTGACATTGACCCCCAGCTTGGCGAAGACTTCGCCGGCAACACCGGGAATGCGCATCTTCAGACCCTTGAGGTCGTCGACGGACTTGATCTCCTTCTTGAACCATCCGCCCATCTGGACGCCGGTATTGCCGCCGGGGAAGGCATAGACGCCGAACTTGTCGTAGACCTTCTGCATTAGTTGCATGCCGCCGCCGTAGTACAGCCAGGCATTCTGTTCCTGGACATTCATACCGAAGGGCACGGTGGTCAGAATGGCGGTGGTGGCATCCTTGCCCTTCCAGTAATAGGAGGCGGAGTGGCCCATCTCGTACTGACCGCCCTTGACCATGTCGAGGATCTCCAGGGCTGCCTTGTGCTTCTCCGCCCCTTCGATCTTGATGACGAAGTTGCCGCCGGTCATGTCGCTGACCAGTTTGGCCACCCTCTCCGGGGCGTTGACGAAGGGAGTGAGGGTGCTGTTCCAGGTCATGGCCATGTTCCAGCGCACCTTTTTGGCCTCGGCGGCAAAGGTGGCCGTCGCCGCCAGCAGAAAGGCGGCCAGGGTTAGGGCAATTGTTCCGACACGTTTCATACATTCCTCCTCGGGTGAAAGAAATAGGGATGTTTACCCCTTGATGGGGCCGGTGCCTCGCTGGCCGTCCCGGCAGCGGACGGCATATGCCATCTGTTTAAACGACCGCTCGAATTTAAGCAACAGCGAGGTGCGGTTTTTCCGGGAAATCGAGGAAAGGACTGCCACGATGCGGCAGGAAAAAAGGGTCGTCCCGGCAGAGCTTTTCACCTGTTGGCGGACTCAGCGGCGGTGGA
>JAUWAH010000041.1 GCA_030602145.1 Desulfobulbus sp. | reverse complement strand
TTCGATCCTTTTCGGATCGATCATCAGCAATCGGACTTCCTCTGGGGTGGCCTTGAAGAGGATCGAGGCGATGAAGGCGTTGATGGCCACCGACTTGCCGGCGCCTGTGGCTCCTGCAATAAGCAGGTGCGGCATGCGGGCAAGATTGGTCACCACCGGTCGGCCGATGACATCCAGACCCAGTGCAAGGCTAAGCACCGAGGACGACTCCTGGTACTCGGAAGCGATCAGAATATCATGCAGGAAAACGGTTTGACGAACCGGATTGGGAATCTCGATACCGATGGCCGCCTTGCCTGGAATGGAGCCGACGATGCGGACCCGGTCCACCTTGAGGACCATGGCCAGATCGTCAGCCAGAGTGACAATGCGGTTGATCTTCACCCCCGGAGCGGGAGAAAATTCATAGGTCGTGACCACCGGGCCTGGCGAAATCCCGGCCACCGTTCCCTGGACACCGAAGTCCTGGAGTTTGGAGGTCAGGGTGGCGCTGACCTCATAATAATGTTCCCGGCTCAGTTCGATGTTTGAGCCCTTGTTCTGTTCGAGCAGGGAAAGTGGTGGGAGTTGATATGCTCCCTGCTCGTTTGACGTCTGGACCGCCTGTTTGCGGCCCGGGGCTACCGGCTCCTTCAACCGGGGTTCATGCACCGCCGGAACGGTGTGCGTCTCCTCGCGACGCTGCAAGGGCTTCGTTGTCTGCCGGGTCCGGCGTGGCGCCAAGGCGTTCGACGGCTCAGCCGATTCGGAATCGTTGCCGGGGGCGAGGTCGTTCACATCCGTTCCAACTGTCCGGGGTTGATGAAAAAGAAAGGCAAACGGAGAGAAACGCGCCGAGGCCATGAGCGATAGAATCAGCACCAGCAGCAGGACAAGGACTGAACCAGCCTGGCCGATCACACCGCTCAGCAGGTGCCAGACCAGACCGCCAAGGTACCCGCCCGGAGAGACCAGGTCGGCGGGGACGAGCAGGTGATCGACCGCGCCAAACAAGCCCGATGAGCTGAACATGAGACCGGACAAGCCAACAACAATGGCGGGCAGGGAACGGGGGTTCGAACGGGAGAACAAGGTTGCTCCCGTGATGTATGCCAGCAAAACAATGGGGAAAAAAGCTATCAGACCGAGAAAGGAAAAAAGATAGTGCGCCGCATGAAAACCAAGCGATCCGCACCAATTGGCCGCGGGCTGCTGACGGACGGGCTCCGGGCCAAGGAGCGGCAGGAGATAGCTGCCCAGCGCCGCGAGGAGAAACAGAGTGAGAAAAAGCAGCAACAGTGTCGCCGCTTCCCGTCGCCAACCCACCGACGACCTTGTCGATGTCACATGCATGCCAGATTCATGAAGAAATTCGGGAACATCCGATCACGGTTCGCTAGTACGGACGTCAGAAAAGGTGCCAGAACTGAGGGCTTTCCACCCTCTGTTTGCTCAGGGACAAAACCTGTCGGGTGCGATGAGGGAGGTGGCCAAGTACGCCCCCCGAAGCGGAAACCCAGCTGCATCGGAGGGCGGACGGGAAAGCCACCGGCATGACTGAACCAAGTTGGCCGGCCAGAACGAAGAACAATCAAAGGGCTGGCTTCCTGCCGGCATAAAACCACCTCCGGAACCAACACCTTGTCATGAAGGAGCCGGGCCGGGACAGCTTGTTTAACCGGGACTACCGGCCTGAACGGCGTCAAGGATGCCGTTGATGAAGGCCACCGAATCGCTGATTGAATATCTCTTGGCGATTTCCAGGGCTTCGTTGATGATCACCTGGGGCGGCACTTCTTCACCGTAGCGCAACTCGAACACGGCGATACGCAATATATTGCGATCCACGGACGACATGCGCTCCACGCGCCAATTGTGGGAGTGCTCGGCCAGCAATCGGTCGATTTCATCCAAATGACCACAGATGCCCTCAATCAAAACCCGGCCATAGGGTATGGCTTTCTGCCCGACCTCGAAACTCGAGCAGAACAGGTCCAGATCCTGTTGCAACGATACGGCAACTTCCCCGCGTTCCTGAAAGTCGTGGCTGAACAGAAACTGCAGGGCAACCTCGCGCGACTTACGACGCAATCCCATGGCACCCGCCTTGATGATCCAAACAATGCACTGCCAACATCACGAGGGGCGAGACCTCAACCGATCACATCGAGGAGATTGATCATCTCAAGGGCGGCGATTGCCACATCCGATCCCTTGTTGCCGGCCTTGGTGCCGGCCCGTTCAATCGCCTGTTCAATGGTTTCGGTGGTCAGGACGCCGAACAGGACCGGAACACCGCTGTCAAGCATCACCTGGGCCGTTCCCTTGGCCACCTCGCCGGCCACATAATCAAAATGCGGGGTAGCGCCGCGAATAACGGCACCCAGGCAGATCACCGCATCATGCTTTCCCGAGCGGGCCATCTTCTGGGCGACCAGAGGAATTTCAAAGGCGCCGGGGACCCGGGCGACCACAATGTCATCACCGCTGACACCGGAGCGCACCAGCGAATCGATCGCCCCTTCCAGCAGTCTTTCCCCAATGAAGGAGTTGAACCGGGCTACGACAATACCGATTTTTCGCCCTGCTCCCTGTAAGTGTCCTTCCAGATAAAGTGCCATGTTCGTCCTTTGCTTGGTATTCAAGGATCCCGGGTAACGCATCCCATCGGCAGGTCGCCGTACAATTCCAGGATGTGCCCCATCTTGTCGCGCTTGGTACGCAAATATTGTTTATTCTCGTCCTCTCCGGGTATCTCAATGGGCAACCGGTCTACCACCTCGAGCCCGTATCCCTCCAACCCTATTATCTTCTTGGGATTGTTGGTCAGAAGCCGCATCTTTCGTACCCCCAGATCACGGAGGATCTGGGCACCGATGCCGTAATCGCGCAGATCGGGCTTGAACCCGAGGCGGATATTGGCCTCGACCGTATCCAAGCCGTCGTTGTCCTGCAGCGTGTAGGCCTTCAACTTGTTGATCAGGCCTATGCCGCGGCCTTCCTGACGCATCTAGAGCACACCCCCCTGGCCTTCCTGATCGACCATGCGCATGGCCGCATGCAGCTGCGAGCCGCAATCGCAACGGGCCGAACCGAAAATGTCACCGGTCAGACACTCGGAGTGGACCCGGACCATCACCGGTTCCTCGGGATTGATCTCGCCCTTGACCAGCGCCACATGCTCCTGCTTGTCAACGTCATTTTGATAGGCGATCAGGCGGAACTCTCCAGCATGATAGGTCGGCAGACGCGCCTCGGCGGCACGCCGCACCAGGACGTCCTTGCGGAGACGGTAAGCGACCAGATCGGCGATGGTGGCGATTTTCAGGCCGTGTTTTTCGGCAAAGACCTCGAGGTCGGGCATCCGGGCCATGGTGCCGTCGTCGTTCATGATTTCACAGATGATCCCAGCAGTGCGCAGCCCGGCGATACGGGCCAGGTCCACCGAACCCTCGGTCTGGCCGGTACGGACCAGCACGCCGCCGCCCCGGGCCCGAAGGGGAAAGATGTGACCGGGGCTGATGATGTCCCGGGGGGTGGCCTTGGGATGCACGGCCGCCTCGATGGTCCGGGCACGATCCGCCGCCGAGATGCCGGTGCTGACCCCGGTTCGGGCTTCAATGCTGATGGTGAATCCGGTGCCGAATGGCGACTGATTGTTGGGGACCATCATCGGCAACCCCAACTGATCGATAATATCGGGACTCATGGCCAGGCAAATGAGGCCACGGCCGTACGTGGCCATGAAGTTGATGGCCTCGGGGGTCACCAGCTCGGCCGCCATGCACAGGTCACCTTCGTTCTCCCGGTCTTCGTCATCGACCAGAATGACCATCTTGCCGGCTTTGATATCCTCTACAACTTCTTCAATCGAACTGACTGCCATACTCCGCCTCTTTCAACAAAAAAGGAAGAACCGCGACCCGCCTTCACTCGCCGCATGCCGGACAATCCCGGCGCGGCTGCCCGGAGCGCGTTCTCCCTTATAAGAAACCATGTTCAGCAAGAAAGGCCGAATTGATCCGGCCCCCTCCGCCAGGCATCGATTTTTCGGCAAGCAACTTCTCCACATACTTGCCGATCATGTCGACTTCGATATTGACCCGGTCTCCCTCATGGAGTTGCCCCAATGTGGTGATTGCCAAGGTGTGAGGAATAATGGAGACCGAGAACCGGTCACGCTCGCAGCTGTTGACCGTCAAGCTGACCCCATTGATGGTGATGGAGCCTTTTTCAATGATATATTTGCTCAGAGAAGCATCCACGGAGAATGTGAACAGGGTAAAATCGCCCGCAGCCCGCCGTTGCTGGACAATGCCCATGGCGTCGACATGCCCGCTGACCAGATGGCCGCCGAGCCGGTCGCATAAACGCAAAGCCCGTTCCAAATTGACTCGATGACCAGCCTGGACGCGGCCGAGGACGGTCCGGCTCAGGGTTTCCGGCGAGACATCCACATAAAAACGGTTGCCCGTGATGTTCCGAGCCGTCAGGCAGGCCCCGTTGACCGCGATGGATTCGCCTTCCTCGGGATCACTGAGGATGAATTCGGCCTCCACGCCAAAAATCTTGCCACCGCCAGCCGGTCGTTGTTCGAAAACGGTTCCCAGGCCCTGGATGATCCCGGTGAACATTCAACCCTCCTGTTGCAATTCGTCGGCTCGCTGATTGAACTCCGCTGCCAGTCGGGCATGTTTGAATCGGGCGTGGATGGTGGCCACCGAACGGTAGGCGTCGGCCGCCTTGACTCGCTCGCCCTGCTCGAGATAGGTTTCACCGATCACGATCAGGACCTCGACCGCTCCTTTGGGATTGTTGGTCAGGCGATAATGCTCAAGAATATCGTAGAGCAGTTCCAGTGCCTTCCCCTGGTCGCCCAGCTTGCGGTAGGCGGCTGCCATTTTCTTGTTCAATGCCAGAACCGAAAAACTGTCATCCTCTTTCTCGCAGATGGCGCTGGCACGCTGGTAGTTGGCGATCGCCATGGCGTATTCGTCCCGGGCCAGGCAGGCGTCCCCCAACCGGTCGGAGGAGTTGGCCACGCCAACCATATTCCCCTGCTCTTCAAACCCCCGGAGCGCATTGTGAAAGGCGATGGCCGCCTGGGCATACTCGCCGTCACTGTACAGTTTGCGGCCTTCCCGGTAATCCTTCTTCGCCGGGTTGTCCTCGTCTTGCTCTGCATTGGTCGCCTTGGCTGCGCCGAGGGTCTGCAACGGTTGAATAAACTCACTTGCCATGGGGATCATCTTCCTGATGGATGGTACGGGTGGCTTGGGCGGACAAGTCGGCCACTGTTGTCGTCAGGGGTTGGCCCTGTTCATAAATGGTTATCGTCGAGGCGTCGTGTTGCAGGCCAAGAATCTGAAAACCTGCCTCCTTGGCCTTGATTCTTCCGAGAAGACGCAGGGTAAGACCGCGCAATACCGGATCGGTATGGTTAAGGACCGGAAAAAGGGCGTAGAAGGGAAGGTTGCGGATCAGGTCCGGCCGGGTGGCCGCTATTTCCCCCAATCCCCAGAGCACCGCCTCGCGGGTACCCGGATCGCCCATGAAATTGAACAGGTGTCGGGTGAAGGCTCCGTAGATGTCCGGTCGGGCAGCGATGATGGCCCCGATGGTTTCGACCATCCCCCATGAACTGGCCGCCGAATCGGCACTGGCCTCAAACAGTCTGTGGAGGAGATCGGCAACCGGACCCGGCTCCCGCGTGGACACCCTCCCACAGACCTGTCCCAGTATCCAGGCGATACGATAGCGGGCTCCGGCCTCGGGCTCGTACAGCAGCCGCTGAAGAAAGCGCAACACCTTGCGGTCATCGAAAAAGAGGTCGACGAGCCCATCGATATCGCCCTGCTCGGCCAGTTGCTTGACCAGTTGCTTGTCGGCCCGTTTTCTGACCCGTTTGGGATCCCGGGCAGGTTCGATCGCCGGAGGGTTCCCGGATCCGTTCACCGCATCGGATGGCTGTGCGTTTTGACCTGCGGCCAGCTTGCTTTCGTAGCGTGTGACCAACTCCGCCATCTCCCTGTGGAGGCGAACGAAAAACAGTACGCCGCGTACAGCCCGGCCATCCAGGTTTCGTTTGGGGACCACCTGATGGGTCACCTCGTCGTAGTCGTCGATTGTCCCGGTCAGATAATCGTCTTCGGGGATCAACTCCCAGGCCAGATCCCACTGGTCGTTGCAGGCACTGACCAGGCACTCGACCATGGCCGCACCGACATTGTGACCGGTGGCGTCACTGACATACACGGCGCCGCACTCACAGACTCCCATGGGAAATTCGCGCATTTTGCGCTGCACCCCTTCGGTCGGCCTGCCGACATCCATGCCGCAGAACGGACACCAGGGTTTGACAATCGCTTCCGCCTTGCTGCCCATGGTTTTCTCTAGGCCAGCTTCGCCTTCAAGGCGTCGGCAAAACGGGGGTCAACGCTGTACCCCAATTCCCTGGCCTTTTCCATGTTGCGCTGCGCATCCTGATACTCGCCCTTGAAATAGAGCGCCACCGCCAGATTGTTGCGGGCCATGGGCGAATCCGGCTCAAGGGTCACGGCCTGCCGGGCGGCCTCCACAGCCTTTTCATCCTCCTCGACCATGGTATAGGCCGAGGTCAGGTTGATCCAGGCAGTGATCAGCTTGGGATCGATCTGCACCGCCTTGGCATAACACTCAATCGCCTCGTTGACCTCGCCGCGATGCTGGCGGATCAAACCGATATTGACATGGGCCTCGGCCATGTCGGGGCTGACGGCCAAGGCCTGCCGGTTCAACTCCAGGGCCCGGTCGGTCTCGCCCCGGTCAAAGAAGATAGCGCCGAGATTGATCATGGACTCCATGGACAGGCTGTCCAACTCGATGGCCTTTTCCAACTGGGTGATGGCCTCGTCGATCCTTCCCGCCTGTCGATACACCAGGCCAAGATGATGTCGTGCCATGACATTGTTCGGTTTCTCCGCCACCACTGCTTCCAGTTCGGCGATGACCGCGGTAAGATCGGCCGGTTTCTGTGCGTGCGTCATATGTAAAGACCTGCTCTGATGCTCAATTGTCCCGTCGGTGACCGGCATGGGCCGGGCCGCTGCTTAAAAAAGTTCGTATAGTATAGCCATGAACGCCATGGCCGCAAGGGGCAGATTGCTCAGGTGGCGCGGCCCTGATGATAGGCGATCAGTTTCCGTCGCTGCTCCCTGGCCAGAACCTGCCGCGCCACCTCAATGTCCCGGCGGATCTGGCGGGCCAGTGGTTCGATACCGCTGAAGGCAACTTCACCGCGCAGGTGTCTGAGCAGGTTGATTTTCAGGGGGCGGCCGTAAATATCGGCATTAAAATCAAAAATATGGGTTTCCGCCACCAGGCTGGTATCGCCGAAGGTCGGATTGTAGCCGATATTGGACACGCCGCCGTACTGTTTGCCGTCGTAGAGCACCTGGGTGACATACACCCCGCGCTTCGGGCAAAGATCCTCCTCGGAGAGATACAGATTGGCGGTGGGAAAGCCGAGCTGTTTGCCGCCGCGCTGCCGGCCGCTCTGCACATCGCCGCGGATCTGATACCAGCGGCCAAGCAGCCGACGGACATCGCCCATCTTGCCCTGGGCCACCAACTCCCTGATCCTGCTGCTTGAAACCAGCATGCCCTGCTCATAATGGGCAGGCATTACCATCACGGAAAACCCCTTTTCCTCGCCCTGCTGGCGAAGAAAGTCGGTATCGCCCTGCCGCCCCTTGCCCATGGCGTAATCGTAGCCGACAACCAGGTCGCGCATGCCCAGGCGACCGAGCAGTATCCGGTCGACGAAATCGACGGCGGTGGTCATGGCCATCTGGCGGTCGAAGGGGATAATCACCAGAATGTCGATCCCGGCCCGCTCGATCAGCTCGATCTTCTGCGGGGTGGTCGAGATCAAACGGATCCCCTGGGGATGGAGGACCTTGAGCGGATGCGGATCAAAGGTGACGGCAACGCTGACGCCCTTGTCCTGCCGGGCCCGGGTCACCACCTGCTCGAACAGCTTCTGGTGTCCCAGATGAACCCCGTCGAAGTTGCCGATGGTTACATGGGCACGAGTATAAGGGGTTTGCAACTGGTTCGGGTCGGTGACAATGTCCATGGCAGCCGGCAGGTTTTGAGCAGAACGACAGAAAAATTCCGGTGGGCAAGGGATTCCTCACGACCATGGGAAAAAAGAGATATGTACTCTAAATCGACAAAACTCGCAAACAGTTCATGGTACATGCCGCCAGGCGTGTTGGACCAGGTCGACAACGGGCGGCTCCGTTGCGGCCCCTGACGTCCACACGGTGGGCGTTCTATCCGTAAACGACCGGGCTGTTGCTTGCTTCCCCGGTCCTTATCCCATCACCTTGCACCCTTTCTCATCGTTCCAGTGATTCGGGAACATTATCACCTCGCCTAAAGATTTGCTTGACAAAGAGGCACGGGGCGAGCATATTGGCTGCCGCAGTGCCGAAGTGGCGGAATTGGTAGACGCGCTAGGTTCAGGGTCTAGTTGGGGTTTCCCAGTGGAAGTTCGAGTCTTCTCTTCGGCACCAATAAAAAATCAAGGCTTTATCCCGTAACAACAGGGATAAAGCCTTTTTTTTGCCCATTCTCCCCTCCTGACATACCCTTTCTCGCCTTGCCATTCTTTGCTCTTTCGTGCTATCTTTTGCTTTAAAAGTGGAGCAAAAATGGAGCGGAAAAATTGGCAAGGATAGTGAAACGCAAAACCAAGCGAGGTGTAAGCTACCAGGCTACTATTCGCCGAAAGGGGTTTGATACCGTTACTAGAACCTTCGACACCAAGGGAGAAGCTCTCGCTTGGGCGTCTGCCACCGAACAGGACATGAAGGATCAACGGTACAATAGCCCCCGAAGGGCGATGGGCATTACGCTCAACCAAGCCCTGACAAAGTATCTATCCACAATATCCGAGAAAAAGGCTGTCAACACACAAATGCTTGAGAAAAGCGCATCACAGCGCTTATTGGAACGAATAGGCGCCGAAACACCGCTTGGCTCGATCTCACCTCAAATCGTTGCTAAATATAGGGACGCACGACTTCAAGAAGTGACTGCATACCCTGTTCGCCACGAACTATCACTTCTCTCTCATTTGTTCAGTAAGGCGAAAAAGGAGTGGGGGCTGCCGGTTGAGAATCCGGTCGCTGACATTGAACGACCAGCTCCACCGAGAGGCCGAACTCGTTTTCTCACTGACAGCGAAGCATCCAAGCTGCTTGAATCCTGTCGAAAATCAAGAAATTATAAATTTTATTACTATATCCTTACATTATTACATACAGGAATGAGATCGTCCGAAGCAGCAGGTTTACGCTGGACTCAGATCGATCTAGATAAAAGGGTTATATTTTTACCGACAACAAAAAATAATGATCCAAGATGGGTTCCATTGACCAAAGAACTTACACTCGAACTATATAAGCTTAAGGAAATTAGCAATGGAAAGGATGAGGATTTAGTTTTTCTTAATGATGACCAGCTCAAAAATGACCGGTCAAAAGCAAGGCCAGGTTTAAAATTCAGAGAATCTTTTAATGCTGCAAAAAAAAGGGCAGGATTACTAGATATACATATGCATGACCTCCGCCATACAGCAGCTAGTCATTTAATTATGTCCGGTGTTGATATTCGCACCCTTGCCGACATTTTAGGTCACAGAACCTTGCAAATGGTACAGCGTTATACCCACCTCCTCCATGATCATAAACTTGCCGCAATAGATAAAATTGGCCTGCTTGGTCAACCACAGAAATAGCATTTTAGGATTAACCGTCTTTTTTTAAAATTTTCTTCTTTGACCTCTGAGCAACCTTCTTCACGGAAGCATATTCTTTCTCCACCAGCTCCAGACGCCGCTCTATCTCTTCCAACCGGTTCTCGATCCTTCTGCTCTTCCTGTCTGTCTTAATCGCTTGATGAACGGTATCAATCAAGCTGGATAGTGCCTGACCATAATCCGTTCCCGATTCGAGTATCTTTCGGACTTCTTCGGTCTTGCTTGAGATACCGTTTCCAGAATTGTTTTCAATTTCGACATCACTCCCTTCGGCGCCCTTCCCTTCTTCCGTCTTGACCAATCCCTCCTGAACGCGACGGCCGAAGACCAACATCTCCTCGTACAACATACCAAAGTGATCGGCAATTTTAAGCCGGATTTCCTCGGCCGCCGGCTTTCTCCCCTTGATCACCGCATTGAGATAACCTCGATCAATGTTCTGGGCCACGGCAAGACGGACCTGGGCTCCTCTTCCCTCCTGATGGAGCAAAAAATTCAAGGCGGCCCGGAACTGCTCTGCGATTGGGTTATTCATGCCACAAACGATAGAGCATTTGCTCAAGAAATAAAAGCCGAGAATACGGCTATCCCAAAAATATGAGGGGGTTGCATAATTATCGATATTGGCTTTTGGTGAAATCTCATGGCGCGAGCTTAATTTTGCTCGTTATTTTAGACCCATAGCGCAATCGCGTTTAAGGAAACCGTTGCCATGAAAACCTTC
>JAUWAH010000088.1 GCA_030602145.1 Desulfobulbus sp. | reverse complement strand
CCGATGACTACCTCGGGAATGACTCAACCGTCTTTTTGCAAAAGCCTCAACAGAGAGATTTATCTTCGCTGTGCTCGTCGAAATGACAAAAATCAACGGTTTCGAAACAATCATTATTGCCGAGGATTGGATGTGGCCTGAAAAGCTGTGAATTCGGGGTAATAGTAGAACACGTCCGGGTAATACTTCTTCACCAGGTCGACATAGACACCGCTCTCCTTGAGGCGCGTAAAGAAGCTGGCAAAGGCCCGCTGCAGTTCCGGAGACTCCTTGCGGAAACCGACCCCCATCTCCTGCTGCTCGGAAATCGGGCCGAGTACCTTGATCTGGCCGGGCCACTTGCCCAGGGCGACAAGGGAGTCGGCGACATCGAGCAGGGAGGTTTCCGCCTCGCCGTTGAGGACAGCGGGGGCCAGTTCGTTCAGATTTCCCTTGAACAGCAGGCTGTTTGCCTTGGCTGCCTCCAGGTCGTAGAGTTCGGGGTCCAGGCAGGTGCCGGTGATACCGAGAACGGTCTTGTTGGCGAGCAGGGCCTTGACGGCGCCGATATCCCGCTGCAAGTCGCCGCTGGGTTGGATGGGCCGCAGCGGTGATAGGGAGCCGGCGATCAGCCAGACCTGGGTCGGGAAGGTGGGCGCCGAATAATCGAGCACCGTCTGCCGCCAGGGCAGAATCGTCAGGCCGTTGGCGATCAGGTCCCCCCGCATGGGCGCATCGGTAAGGAGGGTGACCTTGTCGCCCTCCACCTTGAGTTGCTTGCCGATCAGGTCGCCGATCACCGTGCTCCAGGTTACCGGAACGTATTCGTAACGAACCCCCAACTCCCGGGCAAAGAGTCGGATCAGCTCAACATCCAGGCCCATGTCGGCGCCGTCGACGAAGTTGGCGTAGGGGACGCCGAGATGGCGCAGGACGCCTTCCTGTTTAATCTCATCCAGGTCACGGGCCCGAACGTCATGGGGCAACAGCCAGTTCAGGGTCAGCAGGGTGGCGAGGGCGATCAGCAGATGGTTCATGATGTTCTCCTTGTTCCTTACAGGGGGTACGGCAGTCGGACGGGACATTTTTCCGTCTCTGCCATAAGCCGCAGTGATGAAAGACACTCGGGTTTGCCCTGTCTTTGCAGAATCAATGCCACATTCCGACCTGGCAGCGATCGGCCGCCGTTCCACCGGGGGTGGGGGTGGAAAACGGGTTGTAATGCGTTGCTGCGGCCTGCGGCCAGGGGATATGGGGGAGGCGGTGCGAAAAGAACGGCTTGGTCGGATCGATGCGGAGGCATCCGTTCCGGAGGTAGTCGGGTGGGACGGACCGGTCTGCTCTCAAAATGAGAGATCGAACTGTTTCAATTTGCGATACAGGGTCGCCTCGCTGATGCCGAGGAGCTGCGCGGCCCTTCGTCTGTTGTGGCCGGTTTTGCGCAGGGCGTTGGTCAGGGCCAACCGTTCGTAGTCGGCGAGGCTGTCACCCTCCGGCAGGCGGGGAGCCCGGCATCCATCGGTCATGACCACCGTTGCCGGCAGATCCGCCGGGGTGATGACCTCCTGCTCGGCCAGGACCACGGCCCGGCGGAGCACGTTTTCCAGTTCGCGGACATTGCCCGGCCAGGAATGGGCTTGCAGCAGGGCGATCGCCTCCTCGTCGAGCCGTTTGCCGGCGCCCTGGTCGATCCGCTGGAGAATATGGCGGGCCAGCAGGGCAATATCGTCCCCGCGTTCCCTGAGCGGCGGCAGGATCACGGGAATGGCGGCAATCCGGTAATACAGATCGGAGCGGAACAATCCCGAGGCCACGGCCTGGTCGAGATCACGGTTGGTGGCGGCCACCAGGCGCAGGTCCACGGCCAGGCTGCGGTGGCTGCCCACCGGTCGCACTTCCCGTTCCTGGAGGGTGCGCAGCAGCTTGGCCTGCATGGCCAGCGGCAATTCGCCGATCTCGTCGAGGAACAGCGTGCCCCGGTCCGCCGAGCGGATCAATCCCCGCGCCGGCTTATCGGCGCCGGTGAAGGCGCCTTTTTCGTGGCCGAACAGTTCGCTCTCCAGGACGTTTTCGTTGAGAGCGGCGCAGTCGACGGCGCAGAAGGGTTGGTCGCTGCGCCGGCTGTGGCGATGAATGGCCCGGGCAGCCAGTTCCTTGCCCGTGCCCGACTCGCCAAGGAGCAGGATGGGTGCATCCGAGGCGGCGACACGGACAAGCAGCGATTTCAACCGTTGCATGGGCGGTGAGTCGCCGACCAGATCGGCAAAGGCGAACTCCTGGCGGGCCGCCGCGGAAAGGGTGGAGCCGGTTGTCTGCCGTCGCAGATGGCAGTGATGGGCGAGGATCTGGCGGAGTACCGTGGCGGGGCAGGGTTTTTCGAGGAAATCGGCGGCGCCCTGCTTGATGGCTTGTACGGCCAGTTGCACGTTGCCGTGACCGGTCAGCATGATGACCGGCACCTCGGGATGGAGGCAGACCATCTCGTCGAGTACCTCAAGGCCGTCGCGCCGGGGCATGCGCAGGTCGAGCAGCACCAGGTCGACGGATTCCCGTGCCATGAGGAGCAATCCCTCGTACGGATCGGTGGTCGCCAGAATCCGGAACGGATCCTTGCGCAGCACCCGTTTGAGCGAGTGCAGGTAGGGTTCGTCGTCATCGACGATCAGGATGGTGCAGTCGGTGGCACGGTGCATCGGTCAGAATTCCGGGTGGTGCTGCCGGCCGTCGGGGAACACCGGTCCTTGATTGCCGGTATCGGCGGGCCTGTCCAGCACGGTGCGCACCGCCTGGAGCAGGTCCTTGGGCGAGGCCGGCTTGAACAGCACCTCCCTGTCCAGGACCAGGAGTTCCTTTTGGCGGATGTTTTCCGGCGCGTAGCCGCTGATGAACAGCCCCCTGACGTCCGGAACCAGCCGTTGGATGGCCTCCATGGCCAGCTTGCCGTTCATCTTCGGCATGACCAGGTCGAAGAGGAGCAGGTCGACGGGCTGCGGGCAGGTGCGGAACTTGTGCACCGCCTCCTCGCCGTTGATGGCGGTGACGACTGTGTAGCCGGCATGCTCCAGCACCCGGACAAACAGGTCGCGCACCGTGGCGTCGTCCTCGGCCAGGAGAATGGTCTCCCGGCCGCCGCGCACCGATGCACGCCGCATCGGTTCCCGGACGTCTTGGCCCGCGTCGTCGATCAGGGGCAGGTAGACCTCGAAGACCGTGCCTTCCCCCGGTTCGCTTTCCACATGGATGCACCCCTGATGGTCGGTGACGATACCGTAGACCACCGCCATGCCCAGGCCGGTGCCCTTGCCCATCTCCTTGGTGGTGAAGAAGGGGTCGAAAATTTTCGCCATGGTTGCTCGATCCATGCCCCGGCCGGTATCGGCCACCGTGATCCGCACATGCGGCCCAGGAGCCCCGAAGCCGTGGCGGTTGATGAACTCCTGGTCGATTTCGATCCGTTGGGTCATCACGGTCAACACCCCGCCTCCGGACATGGCGTCGCGGGCATTGGTGGCGAAATTCATCAGGACCTGGTCGATCTGGTGGCTGTCGGCCAGGACCTTGAGGTCCTGTTTCGCCAGACGGGTCTCGAACTGGATATCCTCGCCGATGATGCGGCGGATGAATTTCTCGATCCGGGTCACCAGGGTGTTGACATCGACCGGTTCCTTGCGGCTGACCTGCTTGCGGCTGAACATGAGCAGGTCCCGGGTGAGATGGGAGGCGCGCAGGCCGGCCTCCATGATGGTGCGAACGTGTCTATGGGCCGGATGCCCGCTGTCCAGGTCCTCCAGGGCGATTTCGGCATAGCCGAGCACCGCCGAGAGGATGTTGTTGAAATCGTGGGCAATGCCGCCCGCCAGGGTGCCGATGGACTCCATCTTCTGGGCCTGTCGGAACTGTTCTTCCAGACTGCGATGGGCGGTGATGTCGCGGACGATCTCGATTATTCCGGTAAGTTCACCGTGGTCATCGATCAGGGGCACCGCCCGGATCTCCAATTCACGGTTCGTCGGCCCCGGCGACAGCCAGCCCATTTCGTTGGCCCGGGAGTCCAGGCAGCGCACCACCGGACAGGATGGGCAACCCTCCGTTCGGTTCCAAAAGACGGTATGGCAGGATGTGCCGATGTAGTCCGTTTCGGCCTGCAGGGTGAACATGTCCCGGGCAGCCCTGTTGACCCAGACGATGTGCAGGGCGGGCGAGAGGAGGACGATGCCGTCGGGGACATTGTCGAGCAGGGTACGGTACTCCTGGGACAGGCGCCGGAGTTGTTCTTTCGCCTGCTGCTGCTCGGTGATATCCCGGGAAACACCGAACAGGCCGTCGACCTGGCCATGCCGGTTGAAGATCGGTCCCTTGGTGACATGGTAGACGCGCGTTTCACCATTTAAATGGCGCAGGGTTTCCTCATGGGACTGCACCCTGCCTGCCGCCATGATGGCGGCATCCTGGGTCATAATGTGCCTGGCAACTTCGGGTGGGAAAAGGCGGGTGTCATCGCTGCCGATGGCATCGGTCGTTGCCACCCCGGTCAGGCGGGAGGCGCCGGTGTTGAAAAGCAGGTAGCGGCCGTCCCGGTCCTTGACAAAAACCGCATCGGAGGTGCCTTCGAGGACGGCGCGCATCAGTTGCTCGCTCTGCACCAGACCGGCTTCCGCCTCCCGGCGCCGTCTGCGCTCCGCCTCCTCGTTCAGTCCCCGCTCAATGGCCGGAATGAGCCGAACCAATCGATCCTTGAGGACAAAATCCGTCAACCCCTGTTTGAGCAGTTCGACCGCCGCCTCCTCGCCGATACTGCCGGAAATGAGGATCACCGGAACGTCGGGGCAACGCCTCCTGATCCGGGCAAGGGACTCAGCAAAATCCAGTCCCGGCACCTTGTAATCGGAGAGGACCAGATCCCAGTCGCCGGCCGCCAGCGCGGCGGTCAACTCCGGTTCCCCCTGGATCCAGTGGAGTTCGGCGGGAAAATCGTTCTTGCGGAGATGACGGCCGATCAGCAGATAGTCGGCCTCGACATCTTCGATCAGCAATATGCGCAAAGGGTTCATCGGTTGCTCCACGGCGGTTCGTTGACGGCGCACCAGTAGACCCCCAACCGGGCTACGGTTTCGGCGAACTCGGCAAAATCGAGCGGTTTACGCACAAAGCTGTTGGCCCCGTGCTCGTAGCTCTGCAACCGGTCCCGGTCTTCGTCGGAGGAAGTGAGGATGACCACCGGCAGGAGCCTGGTCCGTTCGTCGGCGCGTAAACGTTGCAGAACCTCCAGGCCGGAGAGCCGCGGCAGGTGGACATCCAGCAGCACCACCACCGGCAGGTCCCCGCCGCCCGGCCGGGCAAATTCGCCCTCGTGGAACAGATAATCCAGGGCCTGCTGGCCGTCGCGGACCACGTCGATCCGGTTGGCCACCATGGCCTTGCGCAGCACCCGCAGGATGAGTAGTTCATCCTGCGGGTTGTCCTCAACGAGCAAAATACCTTTGCTGGTCATGGTTCTTCACCTCGTCTGCTATGGTCGTCCCTGGGCAAACCGATGCAGAAGGTTGCCCCCTTGTCCGGCGCGCCGCTGGCGGTCAGTGTGCCGCCGTGCCGGTGGATGATCCGTTGCACCGTGGCCAGGCCGATGCCGATGCCGGGAAACTCATCCTGCCGGTGCAGGCGCTGAAAGGGTTGAAACAGTTTGTCGGCATGGGCAGGGTCGAAGCCGGCGCCGTTATCGGCAATGCAGATGCGGCGCTGGCCGGTGTCCTCCTCGGCGAAGACCCGGATCGTCGCTTCCCGGCGGTGGGCGGTAAATTTCCAGGCGTTGGCGAGCAGGTTGTCGAGCACCGCCGTCAACATCACCCGGTCGCCGTGGGCAATCAGGTCTGGCTCGATCTGCCAGCGTACCTGTCGGTCCGGTTCATTTCCGGCCATCTCGGCAAGCAACCCTTCGGCCAGTCGGGAGAGATCGACCGGTTCGCGGTGCAGGGCGCCGCGGGTGGAGCGCGACAGGGCAAGCAACCCGTCGATCAGCGCCCCCATCTTCTTGCTGGCGCGTTCAATCTGGTCAAGATAGAGGCCGGCTTCGCCGTCCAACCGCTCGCCGTAATCCTCGACCAGCGCCCGAGCAAAGCCGCTCATGGCCCGCAGCGGCGCCCGGAGGTCGTGGGAGACCGCGTAGGCGAAACTGTCGAGTTCGCGGTTGGCGGCGGTCAATTCGGCGGTGCGCTCGACCACCCGCCGCTCGAGATCGACATTGAGCCGCCGGATTTCCTCCTGGGCCTCCTTGAAACGGGTGATGTCCTCGGAGAAGATAAGGATGCCGCCCACGCCTCCGCCGGCATCATGCCAGGGGAGCATCTCCCAGCGCAGCCACTGGACGCGGCCGTCGCCACGGACAAAGGGATCCTCGTCGCAGCCGATCACCTCGCCGGCCATGCCGCGTCGGTGCACCGTCCGCCATTCCTCGCCGATTTCGGGGAAGACGTCGTAGTGGCAGCGGCCGATGAGGTCCCGGTCGCCCAGGGAATAATCGCTCTGCCAGCGGCGACTGGCGGCCAGATAGCGCATGTCGCGGTCGAACATGGCCAGGGCTGCCGGCGCATGTTCGATGAACAGGGCCAGCCGTTCCTCGCTCTCCCGCAGGGCGGCCAGGGCCTGTTCGGCGCTCCGCCGGGCGGTGTTGGCGTCCTCCATCTGGTTGAGGGCCGCGATCCGGCCCCGTTTCTGTTCTTCCAGGGCCTCGGCCAGGGCCTGCTCGGCCCGTTTGCGCTCGGTGATGTCGAGGGCATAGGCAATCCGGTGGGAGGGCTGGCCATCTTGATCGGTTATGACGGTCAAATCAAGCAGGACCGGAAACCGTTTGCCGTCCTTGGTGATGTGTTCGGTTTCGAACAGGGTGTGCGGTTTGATGGCCAAGGTCGCGACCAGGGTATGCAGGTCAGGCAGCCGGTCTTCGGGAAACAACCGTCCAATGGCCATGCCGACCATCTCTTCGCGGTCGTAGCCCCGTGTGCGGGCAAAGGCCGGATTGGCAGAGAGGATGGTGTTGCGCCGGGCGTCGGTGAGCACCAGCCCCAGTTCGGCCCGCTCGAAGGATTCGGCCCACAGCCTGAGCCTGGTTTCAGCCCTGTGCCGTTCGGTTTCATCCAGGAAGGCGGTGAGCAATCCTTCGGCCAGCACCAGGCTGTACAGATGGACGATACGTTCGCTGCCATCCTTGCAGGTGATCCGGTACTCACCGGCATCGACGGCCCCTGAGGTGGTCATCATCGTTGCCAGGGTCGCCTCCCATTGCTGGCGAGCCCGGGCCCGGTTGTCGGGGTCTGGATAGGCGCGCGGCCACCAGTCGGCCACCGTGGGCACCTCGTCGCGGCTGTAGCCGAACAGCCGGGTCATCCGTTCATTCTGGGCCAGAATGCATCCCTCATGGTCGGCCAGGGCCATGGCCACCGGCGCGTCGTCGAACAGACGGCGGAACCGTTCCTCGCTCTGGCGCAGGGCGGCGTTGATCGACTCCACCTGCAGGCGCCGGTGCCGTTCGCGGTGCCTTGAACGGTGCAGGGTGGCGCTGATCAGGCTGATCACCAGGCCGTTGAACACCAGCAGCGCCAGAAGAAAATGGTCCTGATTGTCGGCAACGGTCAGTGACTTGACCGGGGGAATGAGGAAAAACATGGTGAGGCCGGCGCCTGTCAGGGTGGCGGTCAGGCCGGGGCCGAAGCCGCCCAGAAGGGCGGCGAGGGTGATGGGCAGCATGAACAGGAAAAGGCCGGGTCGATCGGCGAAGTCGCCCGGCATCAGCTTGCGGACGGCAAGCATGGCCAGGGTGAGCGTCACGGCCAGCAGGTACATCGACCAGCGTGGCCAGGCGGGGATGGTCAGGGCGTCGAGCAGGGATTCTTCCAACCGTTCCGCCGTCGGCTCGGTCGTGGCGGGAACGCCCCGGAGGACAACGGCGAAGCAGGCACCGCTGGCGAGCACGAAAAAGATTCCCTTGGCCGTGGACAGCCGGACCAGGGATTCCGGATCGGTAAAGGCTGCCAGCAGCCGGTCGGACAGGAAGATCCAGGCCAGGGCCAGCACCAGGTAGGCCAGGACGGCCAGGAAAATGTAGCGGTGGCGGGCGGAGAG
>JAUWAH010000382.1 GCA_030602145.1 Desulfobulbus sp. | reverse complement strand
ATGACTCAACCGTCTTTTTGCAAAAGCCTGCAACGGTTCATTTTGCAAATGGCTCGGATGATAAGGATAGTCCTCGTCCCTGCGCTTCTTGAAATGACAGGAATCGACTTTGTGCCAGATCATCTCTCTATCCGGGAACATGCTGATTCCGGCGTTGGTGTGCAGAGCGTAGACCTTTCATTATTTGCTCTGGCCGGCCAAAGTAGTCCGGCCATGGTGGTCTGACGGACGTGCCGAGGAGAAATGTCACCATGACTGCAAGAAGACTGGGTCCATGTCCTCGATGATACTGGAAAAGCTGGGTGAGTGTGCAGCCGGGCCACCGGTTGCCTGGCGCGCACCAGGAGCGATGGCAACAAGGACCGGGATGACCTGTGGAGCGATTGCCACGGTCGAACAGGACGGCTGGAGTATATGAAGAATCAGCAGGGTGGCCGACGATCCTTTGAAAATGCCCGCGCCATGATTTTTCTCGGCATCGTCGTGGTACCGCTGGTACCGTACCTGACGGTGCTCATCCTGTCGGCCATGCTGTTCGTCAACTCCTCCATCCGCAGCAGTCAGGCGGCCCTGCGACAGGTCGTCGACAACCAGGTCGAGGTGATTCAGCGGTATCTCGACGAACGGCTGAACGACCTGCGCCTGGTCCTGCATGCCTATAGCCCCGGGCAATTGGCGGACCCGGAGATCCTGGCCGACATCTTCCGCGTCCTCCATCAACAGAGCGGGGCCTTTGTCGATCTCGGCCTGGTCGATGCTTCCGGCAACCACCTGGCCTACTGCGGCCCGTATGTTCTCCAGGACAAGAACTATGCCGGTGCGGAGTGGTTCCAGACAACACGCCGGCATGGTTTCCATGTGAGCGATGTGTTTCTCGGCTACCGAGATGTGCCGCATTTAATTGTCGCCCTGAGTACCGGCGGCGAACACCCCCTGATCCTGCGGGCAACCCTCGATAGCGATGCCTTCAGCCGAATCGTCGAATCGGTCAGGATCGGTGCAACCGGCGAGGCGTTTCTCCTCAACGACCGAGGGCAGTATCAGACCCGTCATCCGGGAAAATGGGATTTGCTGGAGACTGCGCATGATGTTCCTGCCTATTCAGACCCAGGCCAACAGACGGCCACCTTGCAATTCCAGGCGGACAATGGCCGCCATGTTCTGATGGCCAGCGCAACGTTGAACAACGGTCGATGGCGATTGATCGCCCAGCAGGAACTGGCTGATGCAGCCAGCGGCATCATCGGTGCCGGCGTCTTTGCCCTGATCGTCTCCGCCCTTGGCGGTGCGGTCACCCTGTCGCTGGCCTTTTTTGCCAGCGGGTACATTGACAAGGCGCTGGCGCAGACCGAGGAGGAAAAGGATCTCTTGCGCAGCCGCCTGGATCGGAGTGTCCGACTTGCCGAGTTGGGGGAGATGGCCGCCGGTTTCGCCCATGAAATCAACAACCCTCTCCAGGTCATCCGGGCCGAATTAACCCTGATCAAGATCCACCTTTCCCGATTCGCACAGCAGGGCGGGGGCCTTGCAACGGAGACCGTCGCCGAACTCAACGAGAGCTTGGCCCAATCCTTGCTCCAGATCGAGCGCTGCGGAACCATCACGGCATCGATACTGCGCATCGGTCGTCAGGAGTCGTCCCGGCCGGTCCCGATCAATCCCGGTGAGGTGGTCCAAGCCATCGCGTTGCTGATGGAAAGGAAAACCATTGCCCGCGGCATCGTTTTCACCCGCCGGATCGCGAACAATCTGCCGCCCTTTCTGGGAGACCAGGGCAAGTTGCAGCAGATTTTTCTCAACCTGCTCAACAATGCCTTTCATGCCGTGGGCGAGCGCTGGGGGAAGGATGGCGGTCGGGTGGACTTCATCGCCTCGGTCAATGAGGCGGGGCAGGTGCTCTTCCAGGTCAGGGACAATGGTCCCGGTATGCCGCAGACCGTGCTGGAAAATATGTATACGTCCTTCTTTACCACCAAACCACCGGAAAAGGGGACGGGGCTGGGGCTCGCGGTCTGCTATCGATTGGTCGCTTCCATGGGGGGAGTGATTGAAGTCGACACCCGTGAGCAGGTGGGTACGGTGTTCAGCGTTCGCTTTCCCGCCGTTGCCGCCAGGGAAGGCTCATTCGAGCAATCAAGGAGTGAAGGATGATGAAGGCTATTAAGGTGTTGCTGGTCGACGACGAGGAGCGGTTCAGGATCACCGCGGCCAAGATTCTCGGCCACAAAGGCATGCAGTCCATGACGGCTGCCAATGGCAAGGAAGCCCTGGAGCGGTTGACCGACCACCCGGATGTGGTGGTCCTGGACATCTGCATGCCGGGGATGGACGGCGAGGCGACCTTGGCGGCGATCAAAGAACGCAAGCCGCACCTGCCGGTGATCATGCTCACCGGCCATGGCGAGCAGACAAGCGCCGAGCGGGCGATGGCCCTGGGTGCCAGTGATTACCTGACCAAACCAGCGGACCTTGATCTGCTCGGCTGTAAAATATTCGAAGCGGTACGCAAGAGCGACACCGCTGGAATTGGACAGGAATGCCGGGTGGCGGATTTGATGCGTCCGCTGAACCGATGTGCGGTCGTCGGCCCCGAATCACCGATCAGGGAGGTTTTTCTGCGGTGGCGGGAAATCGGGGCATCGGCGGGCGAGCAGGGGAGGAGCGACGATCAGGTCGATGTCCTGGTGGGCAAGGGGGAGGAGATCGTTGGCCTGGTGTCGGCGGGTGAACTTCTGGGGGCCGTCCGACCCGATTACCTCGCCGATCACCACTTCCGCGAACAGTCCACCGGTACGACCTGGCGTTATTCCCATATGTTCTGGAACGGCTTGTTCACCCATCGGCTTGAGGAGATACTGGCTGAACCCGTGGCGGGCATCATGACCTTGCCGCCGCCACCGATCGCCTCTGACGCCACACTCATGGCGGCCTGCGACTTGATGCGGGAAACTTCGGCCCGCTGCCTGCTGGTCATGGCAGGCGGAGCCGTTGTCGGGCTCTTGGAGGAGTGGGCGCTGGTTGCTGAAATGGCGCGGGTAGTTGCAGCGGGGGAGAAAACTTGACTGTTCTCAGGAGTCCCGTTGTCCTTTCGCTGCCTCCTGTGACTGGAAGTCGCCGATCAGCCGATCCACCGGGGCATACTCATCGGTAAACGGCGTCCATTGGCCTTCGGGGACGGGGAGCAGGTGGGTCAGCATATCCTGGAGAGTCGGGTCGGCCGGAACATGGGAAGGGGCATTGCGGCCGGCGGCCAGGAGAATATTCTGCCACAGTTGAGGTGCCGCAGGGTTGTTGACGGCATAGGCATGGATGGCGGGAAACTCGCTGGCAA
>JAUWAH010000176.1 GCA_030602145.1 Desulfobulbus sp. | reverse complement strand
ATTGTAGCGAAAACGGAAGAGTGCATTCATCTCCGCGGATTTTCCGTGGGCAGAAGGGCTGTTCTGGTTGCGCACATCCCTGAAAAATTGCCTGATATTGCCAAGAATTGTAGGCATGGCGTCTTCCTGCGAAAAAGATTGGTTCAGCCTGAGCGGTTGGTGAAACGGTTGATTGGCATGGTGCCTGGTCCGCTCCGGCCAATGGCCCCCCCCAGAGGTTGGAGCAACCGCTGCGGTCAGTTGCCGCTGCCGACGGTCAGGTTGTTCGTGGTTCTGCGAACATAGGTTTCCTTCTCCGCCCCTTTCCAGAAATAGGTCACCCAGACGCCTTCGGCGGTCGCCCGCTGCAGGGCCTTGAAGACCGGGGCCGCCTTTTCCTGGAGATACTCTCCGGCCAGATACGGATGCACGATCAGTCTGCCGCCGGGTTCCATAATGAACACATAGGGCGTATGGGCGTCGGCGGCAAAGCTGGTGGCCTCCCTGCCGCCGTCGATGGCCGCGACCATGTCGTCAACATTCTTTTTGATGGCCTCTTTTTCGGCGGCCAGGCCGGGAGGGGCCATCATGGCCAGGAAGCTCAAGGCCAGGAGGAGCAGGATCCTGCTCATGGTCGTCCCCCGAGTTGGCATGACATGCCGCACGCCGTTGGCTGAAGCCGAACTCTTGGCGATCATGGCGCCTCCGTCAGCAGCGAATCGATATCCTTGGTGAGCTTGTTCATATAGTAGGTGACCAGGCCGCTGGTACCCATGATCATGTCCAACTGCCGCGTATGGAGGGTCAGATAGCCGAGAATCTTCAACCGGCCGATCATGTAGTCCATATCGTGGCCTTCCATGCGGGCGTCGAGGTTGTCGCCATTGACGGTGGCCCGGAAGCCGTAGCGTTCGAGGATGTCGCGAATGAAGTGGACCCGACCCAGACAGCGTTCGAAATCGGCGGCCCCGCCCTTGAATTTGAAACCCAGATAGTTTTCCCCGGACCTTTCGCTGACCATTGCCTCCATGGTGGAGAAGTGGTAGCCGAGCCGGGAACTCAGGGTGCAGAAATTCCTGGAGATCATGAAGTAGTTGCGGTCGGCGTATTTCGACTTGATGCCGGGCACCAGGGCGGTGTTCATGGTCGAGCGGAACATGATCGAGGTCATGCCCTTGCCGTCCATGGCCGGGGGGCCGTCCCAGGGGATGGCGGCGAATCCGTCCCAGAAGGCCAGCATCGGGATAGAGGCGATCTCCTCTAGCTTGACGTACTTGCCGTGGATCTCATGGGTGAAACCGTCGTCGAGGTTGAGAATCCACCAGTTCATCGGCACCCGGTAGTGCAGTTGCTTGCTCGATCGTTCCGAGAAGTGGTGGTCCTTGCCGAAGCTGAACATCTCCAAGACCGACTTTTCGTGGATGAACCGGGTGATATCGTGGAAGGTCCCACAGTTCTGGGGGGCGAAGTCCCTCGATTCCGGGTCGAGGAGATGGAGGGGGATGATGTGCCGGCTCACCTCCTTGAGCAACTCGAAAATCGGGCTGCCCAGCATCAGTTTGGGCTCCGGACGGGTCCATTCCAGCAGGGGACCGATGTTGCCCAGATAGACCCGGCCGAGGTCGGCGGCCACGGTGACCGAGTCGCCGTTGTGCAGCCGTCCCATGGCGTCCTTGACCCCGAAAACAGCGGGGATACCGAACTCCCTGGCCACATTGGCCAGGTGGCCGGCAAAACCGCCCTGTTCGGAAACCACCGCCGCCGCCCGGGCCACCAGCGGCGCCCAGGCCGGCAGGGCCTGCTCCACCACCAGCACAGCACCTTCAGGAAACTGGAGGATATCGACTTTTTTGGCCACCTTGAACACCTTGCCGCTGGCCACACCGGGACTGGCGTTGATACCCCCTTCGGCCAGCAGGGACGATTCGAACCTTTTCAGATCCAGATCCGGTCCGGGCAGCACCGCCTCCAACTGCTGCAAGGGGCGGGACTGGAGGATAGAGACCTTGCCCTCGATGTCGATGGCCCATTCGATATCCTGGGGGGTCTCGTAGAACTGTTCGATGCGGATGGCATGGTCGGCCAGGTCCAGGACCTGGGCATCGGTGAGCGAGGGCTTGGCGGCCAGCACATCGTCGGTTTCAGTGCGGATGCAGCCTTCACCCTCCAAACAGACGATCTGATAGCCCTTGTTCTGGACCTCGCGCCGCTGGATGGTCAGGTTGTCGTCCCGGCTGACAACGAACAGATCGCAGAGATCGTTACCGTCGACCACCGCCTTGGGCAGGCCCCAGGTGGAGTTGATGTAGATGGCGTCATCCTTGTTGTCCAGAGGGTTTTGAGTGTAGATGACTCCGCCGGCGATGGCGTCGATCATGGCCAGGCAGCCGACGCACATGGCGATATCCTCGTCGCGAAACCCCCGGCTCAGTTTGTAGGCAATGGCCTGGACGGAGTATTTAGAGGCCATCACCTGTTTGTAGTAGTAGAAAAACTGTGAAAAGCTGACGTTCAGTTCGCTGCGGTACTGGCCAGCAAAGGAAGTGTTCTCGGTGTCCTCGCCAAAGGCGCTGCTCCGCACCGCCATCCGGATCTCCTGGCCGTCCATGGCCTCCTTCATCCGGCTGTAGGCCTCGACCACCGCCAGGTAGATCGGTTCCGGCACCTCGGCGGCCATAATCAACTGGCGGATCTGGGAGCTGACCAGGTCGAGGTTGCGGTCCTCGTCGGAGCCGGCCACCTGAAAGAGCCGGTCGATCTCCCTTTGCAGGCCGTCGGCCTGCATGAACATTTCGTGGGCGGCGGCGGTGATGGCAAAGCCGTCGGGCACATGCATGTGCAGGGTGTTCTTGATGTCGCCCAGATTGGCCATCTTGCCGCCGACCAGGTCGATCATCTTGCTGCTCAAGGATTCCAGGGGAATGACCAGCCGCCTGTCGGCGATCTGTTTCCTGGCGCCGAGCAGGGTGTCGATCCGTTTTTGGATGGCAACGAAGCTGTCCTTGAGGGCGGTGTATTTTCCGGGCGCAATGTTTTCCATGTCGTTGATCATGCGAAAAACATTGACTGAGATAGCGGTGCAGCGGGTCTGGACGAACGACATGCTGAAGGGCTCGTTGCCCTGCAGGGCCCGCTCGATGTCGGCCATGCCTTCGAGGATCCGGTTGTTGGCGGCGAGCAGGAGCTTGAAGCTGTGGTAGCGGGACTTGAAGGCCAGCCGCAGGGCTTCGACTTCCTCGGCGTGCAGGACCGGATCGCGCTCCTCCTGGTCAAGGAAGAAGAATTTTTTCGAAAAGGTAGCCAGTTTTTTCAGCATGGCAGGTCATCATCAGCAGTAACGGCGGGCAAAACGATCAGGACTGGAGCGGCCTGGGTTGTCCCGCCTCACGTTGCTGCTTTTCGTTGAGTTTTTTCCGGGTGTAGGCGTCTTCGATCTTGTAGAGCAATTCGTCGATGTTGATCGGTTTCATCAGGTAATCGAAGGTGCCCATCTGCATCAGTTCGATGGCGTTGTCGACGCTGGTGTTGCCGGTGAGCATGATGACCTCGATGAGCGGATCGATCTTCTTGATGGCAATGAAGGTTTCCGATCCGTGCAGGCCGGGCATCTGCTGGTCGAGGACCACCACCTCCGGCGGGTCGGCATTGACCTGGGCAATCGCCTCCTCGCCGCTGGCGGCGGTTTGGACGATAAAGCCACGGACCGTCAGTTGGCGGGCGGTGGCTTCACGGAAGATATCCTCGTCATCAACTAGGAGGACCTTGAATGCTCGCTGTTTCTTGTCCATATTGTGCGTTGGGTTTGTGGTGTTGTTTGATGATGGTTTTGGCCGGCTCGTTGATCGGCAGCAGGACGGTGAACGAACTGCCGGTGCCCGGAATGCTGTTCACCTTGATGGTGCCGCCCAGATATTTGACGATACTGGCGGCGATGCTCAGTCCCAGGCCGGTGCCCCTGCCGCCCCCCTTGGTGGTGAAGAAGGGGTTGAAGATGCGTTTGAGATCCCCGGGGGGAATGCCCTTGCCGGTATCAGCGATGGTCACCCGGAGCATATCTTCCTTGGCTTCGGTGCCGATGGTGATCGTGCCCTTGTCGACGATGGCGTCACCGGCATTGATGAGGATATTGGCGAACACCTGGCGCAGCGGTTCCGGTTCGGCCATGATGGGCGGGAGTTCGGCGCCGAGTCGGCGGACCACCTCGATGTGCTTGGGCTTGAACTCCACTTTCTGCAGCCGGCCGACGACCTCTTCAAGCAGACCGTTGACGTCGCAGGCCACTGTTCGAGGGGTGCGGCTCTTGCCCATGTCCTGAAGTTTTCGGGTGATACCCTTGGCCCGGTTGGCGGCGGCATCAATCACCGACAACTCTTTATAGATGGCTTCGGGACTGTGGTCGAGTTCGAATTCGGGGTTGAGCATGTCCCGGATGACACCGCTGGTGGCCATGATGATCGCCAGGGGATTGTTGATCTCGTGCGCCACCCCCGCAGCCAACTCCCCGATCGAGGCCAGCTTGGAGGCGTGGGCCAGCATTTCCTGAAGTTGCTGGCCTTTTTCGGCCATCCGCCGTGCCCGGTTGACCATTCTTCTGATGGTGAAAAAGATGATGGCAGAGATGATCAGGCTGATGGCGATCAGGCTGATGGTCAGCACCATCCGCGCCTTGATCATTCCGGCCTGGGCCACGGCAACAGGCTGTATGGCCAAGAGCGCCCAGGGTGTTTCCTTCAGCCAGGCATAGGCCACCAGCATGTCCTGGTCGTTGCGTATATACTCTTCAACGCCTGATGGCGTATCCAGCGGCGGCATGTAGTCGCTGCTGCCCGGGAGCTGGCTGCGGCCCGGGTCCACCACCTGGTAGCGTCCCTGTCGGTTGATGAGGGTCGATTCCACCTCCTTGCCCTGGCTGATGGCGCGGAGGAAGATATAGAGCTTGTCCGGGTCGAGGGTGGCACGCAGCACATAGGTGCGGCCGTCGAAGACCTGGCGGGTGGCGATGGTGAAATGGGGAACGTCACGAAACCCCATGTAGATATCGCTGATCAGGTAGGTCTTGTTCTCCTTGAGCAGGGTCTGATACCAGGTTTCCTTACTGTAGTCGCGACCGAGCAGGGCCGGAAAGGGGCCGGCATAGCCGATCTGTACCCCCCTGGTATCGAAAAAGCCGACATCGACAAAGCCGTCGTTGAACTGTTTGAGGCTGGCGAGCAGGCTGTCCATCTGTTCCTGGGAGGGACTTAAGGAGAACTCCTTGCTGTGAAAGAGGTTGTAGAGGTTGACCACCCGTTCCTGGAGGTAGAGATCGATGGTGTTTTTCTGGCTTTCCGCCACCGCCGCCAGATTGAGCTTGGCACTTTCTTTCAGGGTATGGGTGAACTGGAAATGAAAATAGGCCGACAGCAGGGCGTTGGGGAGCAGGAAGCCCAGCACCAGGCCGAGGATCAGCCTGGTCTGGAGTTGCCTGAAGTGGAGTCGGATACGCTCCAGGTTGGCCTGGCTGTCGGTGAAGTCGTAGACATGTTCGGTGGGAGGGCGCTTGGCGGCTGGTATGTCATCGAGGAGATGACTGGTATCCCAAACTCTCATGCGTGAATTCTCCGCCTATCGGTGACGACAGGGCGCCGGTTCCTGCAGCTACCGCAGCGGCGGCTGGTTGGAGAACGTGACGACCAGAAGTACCCGGCACCTTATGGAAGCAGGCCGCGTTTTTTATTGTAGGCCTGGCCGATGGTGTCGAGGAGTTCGTTGAGCGGCGCCGGCTTCATCACATAGTCGAAAGCCCCCAACTGCATACCCTTGAGGCCGAATTCCACCGAAGCGTGACCGGTCAGCATGATTACCTCGATTTCCG
>JAUWAH010000455.1 GCA_030602145.1 Desulfobulbus sp. | reverse complement strand
CTCGATGACCCTCTACCACGATCAGCTTCTCCGTCGGTTGGCCGCCGCCTTTGCCGTTGATATCACCGGCAGGGAGAAACAACTGGGCCCGGGTATGCGCATCGTTGGCCTCCTCGGTACGCTGGTACTCGCGGCCGGTGTCTTTTTCTTCTTTTTTCGGTCTTGGGGTGATCTGGCCACCAAGGATCAGGTCTTCATCCTGGTGACCATGCCCTTTGGCGCCACCCTGTGCTCCTTCCTGGCCCTCTGGCTGGACCGTTCCGGTTTCTTCGCCAGACTGTTCGCCACGATCAGTCTGGTCGCCCTGGTGCTCAACTTGGTCATGCTTGGCTGGATATTCAACATCGCCGCCACCCCCCAGGTCCTGCTCGCCTGGACCGTCTTTGCCTTTCTGCTCGCCTATGGAACCGATAGCCGCCTGCTGCTGACCATGGGCATCATCGGTGGCAGCGTCTGGCTTGCCGCCTGGGCAGCCACCTGGAAAGGCGGCACCTGGCTTTCGTTCTGGGAGCAGCCGGAGTATTGTTTTGCCGCCGCCGTCCTCTTTTTCCTGGTCTCCTGGCTGCCGCACCGTCGTCTGGTCGGATTCCCGACCCTGTACCGGGTATGTGGGCTGCTGCTCTTTTTTCTGCCGGTGCTGATGCTCAGCCGGTGGGGCGAACTCAGTTCCCTTGATCTGGAACGGCATCGCATCGAAGCCCTGTATCAGGTGGTCGGTTTTTCGGCAAGCGTCGTCATGGCCGCTGTGGGCATCTGGAGGGGATGGGTCGAAGTGGTTGATACCGGCATATTCTTCTTCACCCTGTTCCTTGTCGCCACGTTCTACGACCGGTGGTGGGACACGATGGCCACCGAGCACTTTTTCCTGGTCATCGGCCTGATGGGCCTGGTGATACTCCTGGTGCTCAAGGGGTTGCAGCTCTGGGCCGTCCGGCAACGGTGGAAGGCGCTGGCATGAAACCCTCGCCCATCGTCCTTGGCCTCTTTGCCCTTGCCTTCGGCCTGTTGGCCGTGGTCAACGGTTTGGTCATGTCGCGGGTGGAAACCAACAGAACCGGTGAAGCCGAGGCCACAGTCTGGCTGACCGAACGCGAACTGCCCATGATCAACCGGCTGTCCGTGGACAACAGCGGCATGGATCTGCGCTTGAATTGGCGTCTTTCCACCGATGAGACCATGGGGGATGCGCGACGGCCGTTGTGGCTGACCACCGCCAAGTTGCACCATCTTGGCTTCCGGGTCGAGGACGGCTTGCCGACCGGGGAGAGGAGGCTGAAAATGGCGCAGACCAGGGAGGTCTTTCTGGTCCTGGAGTGCAATGGCCCGGCCTACCTGGAAGCCGTTCGGAGGGCGGAGGCGGCTGTGTCCAGAGCGGAGGAGGCGTTGCGGGCCAATCCGGCCGACAGGGAGGCGCAGGCGGTCCGCCAGCAGGCCCGTCGGCTGCTCCGGGCCGAGGAGGCCACCGAATCGCGGCTGTTTGTCATCGACGCCGGCACCAGCGCCCAGTCCCTTCGCACCCTGTATGCAAACCGCAGCCGGTACATCGTCACCCCGGGAGTGATCAGGCTCTCCACCCGAGGCGAACAGGGGAGGGATTGGCTGGTCGGCGCAATCGAATCGATCGCCAACGACACCCTTCACGTGCCCTTGGAGCACAGGCGCGCCATCGACAGCCTCATGCAATCAAACCGGCCGCAGCAGGGCGACACCAGGGAACCGCGCTACGCCGTGCAGGTGGCCTACGGCAGCCGCCAGGATCCCTGGATCACAGCGGTTCGGCCGGTGGGCGAGCAGGGTCAATGACCAACGCAGAGAGAAGATGGATCGGTAACAAGTCGGAAAACGGTTGTTGTGTCATTTCGAGCGGAGCGAGAAATCTCCGGAAGACTGGCGAGATTTCTCGTCGCTGCGCTCCTTATAATGACAGAAAGCCACGGTGTTCGAGATCGTCAGAGAAGAAAAGTGACGACTTGGCAACTGGAGCGAAAAGGATGACAGAAAAGCGCCAGGCAAGGCAACCGGTGCATGGAGACGTTGGCACGGTGAGGCTGCCCTGAGTTGTATGGACCCCATTGGCGGTCCATTGCGCGGACTGGTATCGGGAGGTGACCAATGAACCGGCGAGGGATATGTATCATACTGCTCACTGTTCTGCTCGGCCTGGTGGGGACAGATCGGCCGTCCAGGGGCGAATGGCAGGAGGACGAAGCGATGCGGACGGCACGAGCGCGGATGGTTGAGGAGATCAGGCAGGATGTGAACGCAACCGCGGTCTATATCGGCCGGGGTGAACTCGACAAAGAGGTGATGCGGGTCATGGCGGAGGTGCCGCGACACGAGTTCGTGCCGCCCGGATCGCGCAACACCGCCTATGTCAACAGGCCGCTGCCCATCGGTTTCGGTCAGACCATCTCGCAGCCCTACATCGTCGCCTTGATGACCGATCTGCTGGCCGTCGGCAGCGAGGCCAAGGTGCTCGAGGTAGGGGCGGGTTCCGGCTATCAGGCCGCGATTCTCTCCCGGCTGGTGCGCCATGTCCACTCGATCGAGATCATCCCCGAACTGGCGCGATCCTGCCGGGAACGGATCGAGCGACTCGGCCTGACCAACATCACCATCCATGAGGGCGACGGGTACTACGGTCTGGAGAGCGAGGCACCGTTCGACGCCATTGTGGTCACCGCCGCTTCCTCCACTATTCCGC
>JAUWAH010000159.1 GCA_030602145.1 Desulfobulbus sp. | reverse complement strand
CCGGCAGGCGCCCCGGGCCGCAACGGACCGTATCGGGTTTTTTCCCGTCGTCCCACGGTCGGCGCGGAACCGGCCGCTGCCATGACACGAACCGCGAATCCTTGCACAGACGGAGCACGAAATGACCAAAGGAGAACTCATTGAACGGATGGCCGGGGAATGCGGGGTGAGCAGGCAGACCCTGCACACGGTGGTCGACAGCCTGCTGGCGAACATCGCCGCTGCCCTTGCCCGGGGTGACAGCCTCACCGTGCAGGGGTTCGGCACCTTCGCCGCCCCTCAACGGCCGGGGCGCGAACCCCGCCATCAGGTCCGGACCGGGGCGCCGGTCCGCATACCGGTGCGCCGGGCGATCACCTTCCAGCCATCGGCCACGGACGAGCAGGCTGTTCAATAGCCCGCCTAAAAAGGGGACAAATTTATTTTTCTTGCAATCACGCCTTCTCCCGGACTCCGGAACTCCCGGTCTTGACCACACTTGATGCATTCATAAAAAGTCCGAAAACAGTCATTTTGTCATTTCGAGCGGAGCGAGAAATCTCCGGAAGACGAGAGAGATTTCTCGTCGCTGCACTCCTCGAAATGACAGAAATAGACTTATTGCGAGACCATCACACTTGAGCCTTGGTCCAAGAGACGGTCTTGTCATTGCCGAGGCAGTCATCGGACATCCAAACCCAGGCAAAGCAAAGCATTCTGGATTCCCGCCACAGCCTGTCCCCATGAAGACGGGGGCGGGAATGACAACGAACCTCGCCCATGCTCCATTGTGCAGGAAGCTCATTTATGATGCAATTCAGCGGTGAGTTCGATATAGTTCCTGACTTTTCCTCTACTTTTTTTCAGTATTCTAACCTGTTATTGTCCCGACTGCGTATCCGCGAGCCGGCCCGGAACCGGCGCCGATACGGGTGCGTCATGTCAAGGGACAGCGTTGGCGCAACCAGCGCCGCAGCAACATGAGGATGCCTTCCATGAACACGATATCGCCCGTAGGCTGGCGGAACCGGCTTCACCAATGGCTCGAACAGCGGATGGTCCACAATGCCATCATCGCGGTCATTCTCCTCAACGCCATCATTCTCGGCCTGGAGACCGTCCCCGCCATCAACGATCCCCACGGGGCCCTGCTCTATAAACTTGATCGTCTCTGTCTGGCGATATTCGTCGTCGAGCTGACCCTGGTCATCATCGCCAAGGGTCCGGCCCGCTTCTTCCGCGATCCCTGGCGGGCCTTTGACTTCATCGTCGTCGGCATCGCCCTGGTGCCGGCCACCGGAGCCTTCACCGTCCTGCGCAGTCTGCGGGTGCTGAGGGTCCTGCGTCTGGCCTCGGCTTCCCCGCGGATGCGAGTGGTCATCTCGGCGCTGCTGGCGGCTATCCCCGGCCTCAGTTCGATCATCGCCCTGTTGGGACTGCTTTTCTATGTGGCGGCGGTGATGAGCACCAAGCTCTTCGGCGCAAGCTTCCCCGAATGGTTCGGGTCCATCAGCGCCTCCTTGTACACCCTGTTCCAGATCATGACCCTGGAAAGCTGGTCCATGGGTATTGTTCGCCCGGTTTTGGAACTGTACCCATACGCCTGGCTCTTCTTCATTCCCTTCATCATGATGGCCACCTTCACCATGCTCAATCTGTTCATCGCCGTCATCGTCGAGGCAATGCAGAGCCAGGCCCAGGAAGCCCAGAGCAAGCAACTCCATGAAATAGAACTGATCGCCGAGGAAAAGGAACGGGCCCTGCACCAGGACATTGACCATCTCCGCGACGAGATCCGGGAACTGAAAACCATGCTGCGGCAGATGTCGGGCGGCGGGGACGGAGCAGGTCGGGCCTGAAGGAGCGTCACGGCAAACTCGGACTTTCAACCCGATGAATGCTCCGGGAATCCGGGGATTCGTGATTTTCCGCAGGAATGCAGCAACAGAGACAGAAATCCATGCCCATCGATAACCATCTCAAGCAATGGAGCCACCAGGGCTAGCCCGTCGTTTCTGCCGGCCAGCTACGCCTGTCAGTTCCTCACAGGAGACCGGCTATTGTTTTGCCCAGCGCCTCGGGTGAAAACTGGCCGGCGTGGTGATAGCGGACCACGCCCTCGCCGTCGATGAGGATGGTGACCGGGATGGCGGCGACCCGGTAGGCGTCGAGCAGCCTCTGGTTGGAGAGCGCCACCGGATAGGAGATGGCGTGCTCGGCGATGAAGCGGGACACGGTCTTCATGCTGGTTTCCGACGAGGGGGCGATGATGGCGATTTGATCGCCGAATCGGGCCTGCAAGGCCTTCAGGGACGGGATGTTCTGCAGACAGCCACCGCACCAGGGCGCCCAGAACTCCAAAAGTACCGGCTTGCCCCGCAGGTCCTGCAGGCGGGCGGTGGAGCCGTCGAGCATGGTCACCGAGAAATCGGGGGCCGGCTGACCGGTCAGTCCCGCCGGCCGCCCGCCGTCGCAACCGGCCGTCAGCAGGGCAATCGCCACAACGAGGACGGCAAGGAGCATTCCCGATCTCATCGCTCCGCTCCTTGTCCTTCTGTCCGCCCCAGTCCAGCCAGGGCCGCCTCGATGGACTCGGCCCTGGTCCTGCCCGCGTCGGTGCTCCGGTCCGCCTCCGACAGCACCTCCTCCAGCACCCGGACAGCCTCCCGCCGCTGCTGTTCGAGCCTCCGCATGCGGACAAAACAGCCGTTGAGCGGCTCGGCCAGGCCGGCAAAGGGGTCGTGCTTCCTGAAGGCCATGGGCCGGTCGGGCAGGTTGCCCACGGCGGCGGCGCGGAGCACCAGTTCCAGCTTGCGCATCATGCCGGCCACGGTGCGGCTGCGCACCAGGCTCCACAGGGTCAGGAACATGACCACCATCAGGGCGATCGCTGCAAGATACAGGGGAAACAGCCGGTTGTGGTCGCAGACCAGGTTGCCCTTGAAGAAGAGCAGGTAGAACCAGGAGATGAGGGTGGCCATGAGCAGCATCAGCACCACGTTGGCGGTCAGGGTCACCGCCAGGTGGGTCAGTTGATAGCGACTATTGACCAGAAGCCGCCGCCGTTGTCGGGATGTGTTCACAGGATGGCCTCCAGCATGAAGATTGAGGCGCGGGGCACCTCGATCCGGTCGAGGCCCCTGAACGCCCGGCGATAGACATCGGCGGCCGGGCCGGCGCAGTCCAGGGATTGCCAGGTCAGGGCCGATTGCCCCTTGTGGGCGCCGATGGTGTAGCCCCGTACCGTGACGGTGTTGGTTTCCCCGCCGCGGCTGATCTCAAAGGAGATGGTTTTGCTGGCCCGGTCCAGGTGCAGGTCGGTGATGGTGCCGAACCCGGCCTTGCCCCCGGCCAGGGCCGGAATTTTGCGGTTGAGCAGAAACAGGGCGGCTTTCTTGCCGCCGAGCTGTTTGAACTGGAGCCGATTGAGCTTCTTGAACGTCTGGAGCAGTTTCATGGCTATACCTTGAAGAACGGGAACAATCCGGGCAAGAACAGGGCGCAGAGGGTACCCAGGGACAGGAAGGGCGCGAACGGAAGCCGAATGGGCGTTCCCGCCAGTTTGTATCCGGCGGCAACCAGGCCGCCGGTCAGGGCGCTGTAGAACAGGATTTCCCCCAGGGGCTGCCAGCCGAGGAAGGCGCCGATCATGCCCATCAACTTGATGTCGCCGCCGCCGATCAGGGTTTTGCCGCGCAGCCGTTCGTAGCTGCTGACGACCAGCAGCGGCACGACCAGGCCGAAGACCAGGCCGGCCATGGCGTTGGTCCAGCCGGGCAGGGGGGTGAGCAGGCTGCCGCCGATACCGATCAGGCAGCCGGCGACCACCAGCGCGTCCGGGATGACCCGAAGCCGCAGGTCGATCACCGAGGCCGCCAGCAGCAGGCTGAAAAAGGCCAGGTAGAGGAAGAAGAAGGTGGTCGGTCCGTAGAGGGTGAACAGCCACATGGCGATGGCGGCCATGGCCAGTTCCACCAGGGGATACTGGATGGAGATAGGCTGCTTGCAGGCCCGGCAGCGGCCGCGCAGCAGCAGGTAGCTGAGCAGCGGGATGTTGTCGAACCAGCGGATCGGCCGGCCGCAGCGGGGGCATCGGGAAAAGACCGAGGAGAAGAAGACCTTCCATCCCTGCGGCAGACGGCAGATCACCACGTTGAGGAAGCTCCCCAGGGCCAGGCCGAGGACGCCGCTCAGCGCCGTCACCTCCCAGGAGGTGGTCATCAGATGGTCGTAGCCGTTCATGGTCCGGTGATGGTCATGTCGTCGTCGGTCCCCGCCACGCCGTCCTCGCCCAGGCTGCGCAGCGTGTATCGGCGCCCGCCCGTGCTCTCGTACCGGTACGGCCGGCCCCAGTGGTCGACGGCGAGGTCCTTGAGGTGGTTTTCCTTGAAGGTGGCCGCCATCCAGCGCTCGAACTGGTCCGAGGCGGGATAGCGGCCGTGCTTGAGCAGATGGGCGTCGAGCATGGTCGACATGGAGCGCAGATCCCCGGCCGTTGCCAACTGCCGGCCGGTGCGCACCGACTCGTCGATGATCGCCCGGATGTGTTCCGGGGCGTCGGTGAAGGCCAGAAGAGAGCCGGCAAGCACCACCGCCGCGACACTGAACTTGTCCATGTGCCCCTATTCCCGTGTCTGGGGATGCGGCTGCCCCGGTGTGTCCGGGGCAGTCTCCCCGGAAGCAGGGTCACGGAGGGGGCCGTAGGCGGTGAGATCCGGATCTTCCTGGCCGGCCCGGCGGCGGAGCACGATGAGCAGGCCGATCCCCGCCGCCGAGAAGACTCCGCCGCCCACGGTGAGCAGGGTGCCGTACCTTTTGAGGGAGTAGGTACCCGGGGTCATGAAGGTATGCACCTTCAGCCTGGCTCCGTCGGCGGCCAGGTAGTGCCAGACCCCGTCCGAACCCCGTTCAAAGCGCATCAGGTCGGGGAAGTTCTTGTTGTGCTTGACGTCCAGGGTCAGGAAACTGACCGTGGCCTTGTCGCCTTGCAGGTCCAGTCCGCTGAATTCCTTGACATAATATCGACTCTCCCAATCCTTCTCCCGGCCGCGGTACAACTCCTTCAGCACGTATCCCTCGATGAAGAAGGCAAAGGCATCGATCGTCGGCTTGTCGGCATCAAGATCAACTTTTTTAAGTCCCTTGGTTGAATGGGCCAGGGCCGCATCGGCCAGAATCAGCACCAGCAGGATCGGGACAAAGCCCTTCAGCACGCTCTGTTTCATTGTTTGTTTGCCTCGTTGACCTGGGCGGTTCCCTTGCCGGAGCCGCTGTTGTTGTGGTCGTGATCGTGATCGTGATCGTGATCGTGCCCCTTGTGTCCGGGAGCCTTTGCCTCCCGGTAGAAGGCATCCAACCGTTCCTGGTCTATCTTGACCTCGAACTGCTTCTTCAACCCGTCGTAGACCTGCTGCCACTGGTCACGGTAGCGGCCGTAGAGGACATCGTTGCGGATGAATTCCTTCTTGTCCTCGAAGCTGTGCTGGTGCGGCGGAGTCTTTCGTTCCAGGAGCAGCAGCCAGGTCTTGCCGTCCAACTCGGTCGGGCCGGAAACCACTCCGACCTCCAGTTGTTCGACTATCGGCTGCCAGGAGGGTTGGAACCGGCGCAGGGTCCGGGTGCCGGTCTTGCCCCCCTTTTTCCTGGCCTCTTCTTCCAGGGCGTACTTGGCCGCCGCCGCCGCGAAATCCAGTTCGCCGGCCTTCAGCGCCGCAGCCGCTTCTTCGGCCTGCTCCGGGGCAACGGTAAAGGCCGACAGGGTGTACCGGGATTTATCCTGGTACTGCTCCTTGTGCTCCTCGTAAAACCGCCGCATCTCCTCCTCGGTGATGGTTGTGCGGTCGATCTGGGTGATCAGCTTGTCTTCCATGATCTTGAGGAACAGGTCGCTCATGTGCTCGTGGAGCATGTTGCGGATTCTCGGGTCGTGATGCAATCCTTCGGCCAGCCCCTTGGCAATGATCATCTCCATGTTGAGGGCATGGTCGAAGGCAAACTCCGGGGTCAGCATCTCCGGTTTGTCGCGGAACTGGCTTTTGCGCTTCATGCTCTCCAGGTGGG
>JAUWAH010000114.1 GCA_030602145.1 Desulfobulbus sp. | reverse complement strand
GGTTGAAATGACCGCGACCGGCGGTCGGGTGACCGTCCCCGCCGGCTGTAGCCTGGCCGCCCTGCTCGGCTGGTGCGTCCGCCACCATTTCGGCGGTTTGGAGTTCATGGCCGGCATTCCCGGCAGCGTCGGCGGCGCCATTCGCATGAATGCGGGGGCCCACGGCCGGGCTATCGGCGAGATGGTATCGTCGGTGTACTGTCTGACCGGGCGGGGTGCCGAGGTGACCGTGGCCAGAGAGTCGGTGGTGTTCGCCTATCGTTCCACCCGGTTGCCGGGCGACCCCGATGACAGGATGCTGATCGCTTCCGCTGTCCTTGCGCTTCATCGCGCCGCCGGACATCAGGTGGCGGCACGGTGTCGGGAGATTGTTGCCCAGCGGAGAAGCAAGCAGCCCCAGGGCTTGGGATCCGCAGGCTCTTTTTTTAAAAACCCGGAAGGTGATTTCGCCGGCCGGTTGATCGAGCAGGCCGGGCTGAAGGGGTTGACCCGCGGCAAGGCGATGGTGTCCCCCAAACATGCTAATTTCATCGTCAATACCGGCGGTGCGGCACCCGAGGACATCATCGGTCTGATGGAAGAAGTCCGGCGGCAGGTGTGGCACCATTCGGGCGTGCTGCTCGAGCCGGAGGTCCAGATCTACTAGGCAGGGGAAGCGACGAGAGATGGCGCCCCTAAACCCCCGTCAGCCGTCGGTCCGTTCCCGCAAGGGAGGAAAATCCAAGTCGTCCGGCGGGTTGCTTGGCTTGCTGTTCCGGCGGCGAAAAGCGGCCCCCAAACCCCCTCGGCCGCAGGTCATGGTGACCGGTGCCCAACGGGCCTGGAAGTGGAAACGGCTGATACGAAACATCCTGCTGACCGGCGCGCTGCTTGCCGGGGCGGGTGTGGGGCTCTGGGGGGGCACGCAGTTGCTGCTGCGGTCGACCGTCTTTCGATTGACCGATATCAAGGTGAGCGGCAATCGGATCACCACCCAGCGGCAGATCCTCGACTTGGCCGGCCTGCAGCAGGGGGGGAGCCTGCTCCGCTTCGACACCAAGGCGGCGGTGGCCCGCGTTGAGTCGCATCCTTGGGTGGAACGGGCGGAAATCAAGGCCAACTGGCCCTCGGCGGTTGAGGTCGTGGTCACCGAGTTTCATCCTTTTGCCCTGGTGAATGTGGAACTGGGCAAGGAGCGGCACCTGCGCTACCTCAGCCGGTCCGGCCGTCTGTTCGGCGAGGCCGGCATGGGGCAGGAACTGGATTTTCCGGTGATTACCGGCGTACAGGCCGGAAAGGATATCGAAGGTGACCGGCTGGTCAAGGGCAGTCTGGCGGATGCCGCCAGCAGCCTGCTGCTGCTGGCGGCCAAAGGCAACGCCATTCTGCCTATTCAGGCGATCTCCGAGGTCCATGTCGACGAGACACGGGGTATTCTTCTCTATCTGGCGGACCGGCCTTTCCCCGTGTATTTCGGGACGGACAGGTTGCAGACCAAGTATTATCGACTGGTCAAGGTCCTTGAGCAATTGTATTCGAAAAAACAAGTAGATGCAGTCAAAGAAATTCGAATGGATTATTTAGATGATAAAGTCTTGGTTACCGGAGTCCAGATCGACGGATGAGGAAATGGAGGAGCAGGAGGCGAGGGAGCCTGGTGAACTCGTCGCCGGCCTGGATATAGGCACGACCAAGGTCTGTGCCATGATCGGCGAGGTCTTCGACGACCGGTTGGAGATCATCGGCGTCGGCACCGCCGCCTCATCGGGAATGAAGAAGGGGGTAGTGGTCAATATCGAGTCAACGGTCAAGTCGATCCGCCAGGCCGTCGAGGCGGCTTCGGACATGGCCGGCTGTGATATCGAATCGGTGTATGTGGGCATAGCCGGCAATCATATCAAGGGGTTCAACTCGCCGGGCATCATCGCCATCAACAATCAGGAGATCAGGGACAAGGACATCGAGGCGGTCATCCAGGCGGCGCAGACGGTCAAAATTTCCGACAACCAGCAGATCATTCACGTCCTGCCGCAGGAGTACATGGTGGACGATCACACCGGCATCCAGAATCCGCTCGGCATGACCGGAGTTCGGCTGGTGACCAACGTCCACATCGTCACCGCTGACGTCACCGCCCTGCACAACGTGGTCACCAGTTGCAACCGGGCCGGCCTCACCGTGGCCGAGATCGTCCTCGAGTCGGTGGCCTCCTCCCTGACCGTGCTCAACAGGGACGAGATGGAACTGGGTGTGGCCCTGATCGATATCGGAGGCGGCACCACCGACCTGGCCGTGTTCTGTAACGGCACCATCAAGCATACCTGGGAATTGGCCCTGGGCGGCAACAACCTGACCAGTGATCTCTCCGTGGGACTGCGCACCCCTCTCCAGGAGGCCGAAGAACTGAAGTACCTCTACGGCGGCGCGCTCTCCTCGATGATCAAGGAGAACCACATCATCGAGGTGCCCACGGTGGGTGACCGCAAGCCGCGCAAGGTCTCGCAGCGGATCATGGTGGAAATTTTGGAGGCCCGGATGGAGGAGATCCTGCAAATGGTCAACAAAAACATCTGCTCGTCGGGATACCGCAACCGGATCAACGCCGGCATCGTCATCACCGGCGGCACCGCCTTGCTGGCCCATATCGTCGAGATGGCGGAACAGATTTTTGACATGCCGGTCCGGATCGGCTACCCGCAGGGAGTGACCGGACGGGTGGAGGACATCCGCTCCCCACGCTGCACCACGGGGGTGGGATTGGTGTTGTACGGCAGCAAGGCCAAGACCTATGTGCCCAAGGAAAGCGGCGGCATGGTTAACCGGCTGAAAAGATGGATGAAAAATATCATTTGAATTAACGGAGTTTTCCCTTTAGCAACACCGAACGCAATGGTATAGTTTGAGGGAAATGGACCGGAACATTTTTCTTGGGAGAGAATCATGCCTTTCAGGATGGCCGAAGAGGAAGCTGTGGCAGTAATCAAGGTGATCGGAGTCGGCGGAGGTGGCGGCAACGCCATCAACACCATGGTCGAAAGCCGACTGACGGGGGTCCAGTTCATCGCCGCCAACACCGACATGCAGGCCCTGGAAAAATCCCGCGCCGACATCCGGCTCCAACTGGGGCCGGGAATCACCAAAGGCATGGGAGCCGGTGCTGAACCGGAGATGGGCCGGGAGGCGGCCCAGGAAAGCTATGAAGATCTCCAGGCGGTGCTCAAGGGAGCCGACATGGTCTTCATCACCGCCGGTCTCGGCGGCGGCACCGGCACCGGCGCGGCGCCGGTGATCGCCAAGCTGAGCAAGGAATCCGGCGCCCTGACCGTGTCCGTCGTTACCAAGCCCTTCTACTTCGAAGCGAAAAAGCGGATGCGCAACGCCGAGACGGGCTGGGAGAAGCTCAAGGAATTTTCCGACACCATCATCACCGTGCCCAATGACCGGCTGTTGAGCCTGATGAACAAGAACTCCACCCTGGTGGACATGATGCAGATGGTCGACAACGTCCTCTTGCAGGCGGTCAAAGGCATCACCGACCTCATCAACCTGCCGGGCCATATCAACGTCGACTTTGCCGACCTCAAAACGGTCATGAAGGAGGTCGGACCGGCGATTATGGGCACCGGTTCGGCGGTCGGCGACAATCGTGCCACCGAGGCCGCCAAGCGGGCCATCGACAATCAACTTCTCGAAGACGTGGGCATCGATGGCGCCCGCGGCATCCTGATCAACATCTCGGCGGCCAAGGAGACCCTGACCATGAACGAGTTCATGGAGGCATCCGCCCTGATCCAGGAAAAGGCGCACGAGGATGCCAACATCATCATCGGCGCCCTGTTCGACGAATCCCTGGGCGAGGAACTGCGGGTCACGGTCATTGCCACCGGTATCTCCAGCATCGAGGAGCCGGAGGTATCCCAACTCGAGGTGGTGCGAACGCGGCAGGCACAGCCGACCGCATCGACCAGCCGATCGCGCTTGCCCAGAATCCTGGAGGACGAGGCCACCATTCAGGAGGCCGGTGCCGCCACCATCGCCAAGCCCAATCTCCTGCCCAAGGGGCTGCCGCGCATGCCCAAGCCGATCTTCGACGACCACGACATCACCAACGAATACGAGGAGCCGGCGTATCTGCGCAAAAAGGCCAACTGATCCGGACAACCGGCCGGCATCACCACGGTTCGAGAGGGGGAATATCCGCCAGGCGGGTATTCCCCCGATCTGTCTTGACCGCAGCCAAGTTGCGCGGGCCGACGGTTGCCGGTTTCGCCGCGGAATTGATGCGGCCGTCCTCTTTGCGCACTTCTCACCGGGTTGATGGTCGTGTCCAGCCTGCTTGCCAACGAAATCGGCACCATCCGCAAGAAATGGAAGGACAGGCTCCCCGTGGCCCTGATCTATCCGAATACCTACCCGGTTGCCGTTTCCAATCTCGGCTTTCAGCTGGTGTACAGCCTGCTCAATCGGGATGAGGCGGTGGTCTGCGAACGGTTTGTCTACCCGGACAGGGGACAGGATCTGCGATCCCTGGAATCGTCGCGGCCGCTGGCCGATTTTCCCCTGGTGTTTGGTTCGATCAGCTTTGAGCAGGATTATCCCCGTCTGGCCGCCATGCTGGCCGCAGGAAACATTCCGCCAATGGCGGCGGACCGGGCGGAGGAGATCCGTCCCGGCCAACCCCTTGTGGTGCTGGGGGGAGTGGGGGTGTTTCTCAATCCCGAGCCCCTGGCTCAGTTTGCCGACCTGATGGTGATCGGCGAGGCCGAGCCGGTGCTGGCACCGCTCATGGCGGCCTTGGCCGATTATGGTGGTGTCTCCCGTCACCGCTTGCTGCTCTCCATTGGTGCCGAAATCCCCGGCTGCTATGCTCCTGCCTTTTATCGATTTTCCTGGAAGGATGACGGCAGGGTCAGTTCCATTGAGGCACCGCCGGAACTGCCGGCCCGGGTCGCCAGGGTGATCACGCCGGCTATGGAACGCGCCTCCCACTCGACCCTGCTGTCGCCTGAGGCCGAATTGGGCATGTACATGGTGGAACTGGGCCGGGGATGCAGCCGGGGCTGTCGTTTTTGCGCCGCCGGCTTCATCTATCGGCCGCCGCGCCTTTGGTCTTCGGAGGCCGTCCTCCAGGCCTTGGCTGACCGGCCATCATCGGCCGGCCGGATAGGCCTGCTTGGCATGGAGATGGCGGACAGTGCCACCGTCGACCGGATTGCGGCCCATCTCGGCGAGTCCGGCTGCGCATTGTCCTTCTCCTCCCTGCGCGCGGACCGGATCTCCGAGCAGACCCTTGCCCTGCTGGCCGCCTCGAACCTGAAGAGCGTGGCCATCGCCGCCGACGGAGCTTCCGAACGGCTGCGGACCCTGATCAACAAGGGGTTGCGCGAGGACGACCTGCTCAACGCCGCCGAGCGGCTGGTCGCAGCCGGCATCTTTCACCTCAAGCTCTATGTGATGATCGGCCTGCCCACGGAAACCCGTGACGATCTCGATGAGCTGGTCCGGCTGGTCGAACGGCTCCAGGCTCGCATTCTGCCGCTGGGCAGGGCCAGGGGGCGGGTATCGGTGCTGACCCTGTCGATCAACTGTTTCGTTCCCAAGCCGTGGACGCCGTTTCAGTACTGCGCCTTCGGCGGCCTGGCGGCGACGGCGTCGACGGCGGAGGCCGGCCTTTCCCAGGCCCTGCTGGCATTGAAGGAGAAAATCAGGTATCTTCGCACCATGTTCTCCAAAAAAGCCAATCTCGGCCTCAAGGTCGACCATCCCGAGCAGGCGCTGCAACAGGCGGTTTTTGCCCGGGCCGACCGGCGGATCGGACCGGCCCTGCTCGACATGGGCACTGGCCGTCGTTCCTTCAAGCAGGCCCTCAAACACCACCGTTTGGACGGGGGCCAGATCGCGGTGCGCTGGCGGGACCGGGACGAACTGATGTGCTGGCAGGTGATCGACCACGCCATCCGCATCGACTACCTCTGGGAAGAGTACCAGCGGGCCCTGCGCGGCCGGCCGACCAATCCATGCGAACCGGCCGTCTGCAGCCGGTGCGGAGTCTGCGGCCATGCGACCGCGTAGACGGGTGGCCGGCTCCAAGCCCGGCCGGTTCAGGCTGCCCAAGCTGCCGGCGTTGCCCAGGCTGCCGAAACTTCCAGGATTGCCGCGCTTTCCCTGGATAGAGTGGCTGCAACGCCTGCTTGATCGATGGAAGGGTGCCCGCTTATTGCGGTTCTGGTCCAGAATCCGCAGCAAGGATCGCGACAGTATCGCCCTCCTGCCGTTCGAACTGGTCAAGTATTTCGCCTTCACCTCGCTGCTACTCATCCTCATCGCCTCCTTCCTGCTCTCCTGGATGCTCGCCGCCAACGCCAAGACGGTGCTCCTTCAGCGTAGCGAGGCCTACTCCCGGCTGTTTGCCGACCATGTCAACCGCCAGGTCTTCCTGCAGTTCGTCCTGCCCACCGTGGTCCGCCACGGCAAGATTGCCCTGTCCGAAAAGGAGCAGTTCGAACGGTTGGACCAGATCGTCACCAATATCACCCGCGGCATGCCGATCGATTCGGTGACCATTTATGAACCGCTCCAAAACAGGGTCGCCTATTCCACCATCACCGAATTAATGGGCAAGCACGACATGGGTGGGCTCGAGTACCAGAAGGCTGCCAAAGGGGAGAGCAACTCGGTGCTGATCAGCGGCGGCAGCCTGCTCAGCCTGCTGCCGGGGACCGCGGAAATTTTCTGCACCCTGAAAACCTATGTGCCATTCCGCCAGGAAACCCGGTTGGCCGAGCGCACCGGCGAGATCATGGGGGTGATCGAAGTGGTCCAGGATCTCTCCGAGGATTTGGAAGCCATCGTTCTGTTCCAGGGCCGGGTGATCATCCTCTCCCTGGGCATCATGTCTATCCTGTTCACCATCCTCAGCCTGATCGTGGTGCGGGCCAATCGGATCATGGCCGAGCGGGCCGAGGATCGGCTGCGTTTGGAAGAACAGTTGGGTGAAGCACAGCGACTTGCCTCCCTGGGCAAGATGGTGGCGGCTGTTTCCCATGAGATCAAAAATCCGCTCGGTATCGTCCGCTCCACCGCCGAGATCCTCGGCACCCGCATCGGCAAAGTGGCGCCGGGCAATGAAAAGCTGGCCGAAATCATTGTCCAGGAAACGGCAAGGCTGGACTCCATCGTTCGCGAGTTCCTCGATTTCGCCCGGCCCCGTGAGTTGCGCGCCAAGGTCGGCTCGCTCAATGGACTGGTGGAGCGGCTGCTTCGTTTCATGGAACCGGAATTACATAAGCAAAAGGTGGAGG
>JAUWAH010000451.1 GCA_030602145.1 Desulfobulbus sp. | reverse complement strand
CCGGTCAGGCCGCCCTGCAACCCGATGGGGGCATAGACCGCGGCCAGGGTGATGGTCATCGAGATCAGGGGGCTGACCAGCTCGCGGCCGCTGAGCAGGGCGGCCTCCAGCGGCGTCTTGCCCTCGCCCAGATGGCGCTCGACGTTTTCGACCACGACGATGGCATCGTCGACCACCAAGCCGACGGACAGGACAATGGCCAGGAGCGTCAGCAGGTTGATGGTGAACCCGAAGACCTGCATGAGAAACATCGCCCCGATCAGCGACAGGGGGATGGTAATTACCGGGATGATGGCGGCGCGCAGGGAGCCGAGGAACAGGAAGATAATGATGATGACGATGACCAGGGTCTCGCTGAGGGTCTTGACCACCTCGCTGATGGCGTTTTCGATGTAGGCGGTGCCGTCGTAGGCAATGCGGGCGCTGAGGCCATCGGGCAGCCGCTTGTCGATCTCGGCCATCTCGGTCCGCACCCGCTTGATCACGTCCAGCGAGTTGGCATTGGGCAGGGGCCAGATGCCCATGAACACGGCGGTCTGGCCGGAAAAACGGACCTCGGTGTCGTAATCCTCGGCACCGAGCACCACCTGGCCGATATCCTCGATGCGGACGATGGCGCCCTGATCCTCCCGGATCACCAGTCGCTTGAAATCCTCCACGGTGCGCATGTCGGTGTTGGCGGTCAGGTTGACCTGGACCAGCGACCCCGTGGTGGTGCCGATTGCGGCAAGCACGTTGTTGTTGGCCAGGGCCTGGCGCACCTGCGCCGGGCTGACGCCCACGGCGGCCATGCGGGCCGGGTCGACACCGGTGCGCAAGGCGCAGGTCCGCGGCCCCAGGACCGCGGCCCGCTGCACGCCGGCCAGGGCCGACAGCCGGGGCTGCACCACCCGCACCAGGTAATCGGTGATCTCGTTCTGGGCGAGGATATCCGAGGTGAAGCTGAGATAGGCCGAGGCAAATCTGGAATCCGCCGATTCGACGTTGATGATCGGGATCTCGGCCTCGGGCGGCAGGTCCCGGCGGACCTGGTCAACCTTGGCGCTGATTTCCGAGAGAGCCTTGATCGGGTCGTAGTTGAGGCGCAGCCGGGCGTTGATCAGCGATCGGCCCTGGCTCGATTGCGACTGGAGATAGTCGATGCCGTCGGCGGCGGCGATGGCCCGTTCCAGCGGCGTGGTGATGAAACCGCGGACCAGTTCGGCGCTGGCGCCGGTGTAGATGGTGGTCACCGTGACCACGGCGTTGTCGCTCCTCGGGTACTGACGGACGTTGAGGGAGCCGATGGCCTGGAGGCCGGCGATGATGATCAGCAGGCTGGTGACCATCGCCAGCACCGGCCGGCGGACGAACAGATCGGTGAAGGTCATGGCTCAGCCGTCCTCGGGCCGGGGGGCCAGCTTGAAGGCGGGCCTCAGGGTGTTATCCTCAACGACCGGCTGTCCGTTGCGCAGCTTGAACACCCCGGTGGCGACCACGGTCTGGTCGGCGGAAAGCCCGGAGGTCACGGCCACGAAGTCGCCGCGCTTCTCCCCCAGGCGGACGAACTGCTGGCGCACCACCAGGCCGTCGCCCTCCTCTGCCCTGGCCGTCTCGACGATGAACACCGAATCGGAGTAGGGAGCATGGAGAACGGCGGTGGTCGGAATGGCGAGCACCGGTCTGGACTCGGGCTGGACCACGGCCACGTTGACGAACATGCCCGGCCGCAGCCATTCCTCCCCATTGGCCACCGTCGCCTGGACACGGAGGTTGCGGCTGGCGGCATCCACCTCGGGATTGACCGCGGTGATCGCGCCGCTGATCGCCCGGCTTTCGGGCAGCACATCGGCGGTGATCCGCACCGCAAAGCCCGCCTGCACCCGCACCAACTGCTGCTGGGGCACGAGAAAGTTGACGAAAATCGGGTCAAGGGCCTGGAGGGAGACGATCGGGGCACCCTCCTTGACGATCTGGCCGATATGGACCTGGCGGATACCGAGCCGGCCGTCAAAGGGGGCGCGGATGGTCTTCTTGGCGATGGTCGCCCGGATGGCGTCGGCCTGGGCCTGAGCCTGCTTGAGCTGGGCCTCGGCATTGTCGTAGTTGGCCTCGGCCACCGCCTTGGTTTCCAGCATTTTCCTGGCCCGTTCAAAGGTGACCCTGGCCAGGGCGACGGCGGCCTCGGCGGCCCGCAACTGGGCGGTTTCGGCGGCGATATCCTGCTGGACGAGCAGATCGCCGGCCTTGATGCGGGAGCCGGGTTCAAAGGCGATGGCCACCACCTTGCCGGTCAACTCGGCGCTGACGGTCACCCCCTGGACCGCCTCCAGGGTGCCGACCGCAGTGACCAGGGATTCCCAGGTCTGCGGCTCGGCCCTGATGGTGGCCACCACCTCGGGGGGGATCTTGGCCGCCTGGCCATGTTTGATGAGGGTGCCGATTTGCAGGGCCTTGGTGCCTGCCAACAGGCCGGCCACCAGGATGATGCCGCCGAGGCTGAGCAGAAGGGCTTTGAGCTTCATTGCCTGGTCTCCACAAAAGAAAAGCGGTCCGGAGCATTCCGGAAACCGCAGACACGCACGATGAAGGCAGGATAACACCGGCGCCCGCGCCGGTCAACAGGAGGAAGAGGGGAAGGCCCGGCGCATGACCCGCCGGGCAACAGGGGCGTCAGGACCGGCCCGACCCCGCATCCGGCGCGTCAGACCAGGGGCCGTATTCAGCCGGCCACAGTGAATCCCTT
>JAUWAH010000009.1 GCA_030602145.1 Desulfobulbus sp. | reverse complement strand
CGGTAGGCGGACTTGTCGAGCGAGGCCCAGTCGTCGTAATCGGCATTCATCGAGGCGACGATGGTATGGTCTGGCGGGCTCTGCGGCCGGGTCTTCGGGTAGTAGAGGGAGAAGGTCCGGCTGCGGGTGTCCATGCGCCGCATCTCCTCGGAGGAAAATTCCCCGGCCGTGGAGGTGAACAGCAGGTCGCCGATGTCAGGAATTGTCTCGCCCTTGCGGATACCGAAATAGACCTGACAGCTCGAATTGTTGACCCGCACCTTACCGAAGCGGCCGAGAAAATCCGGGGCGAACCGGTCCCGGCCCACCAGCTGGTCGATGGTGTTGGTCACCCCGGCGTTGGAAATGACCGCCCGCGCTCTGATCTGTCGCCCTTTGAGCGCCACACCGGTGGTTGTCCCCTTCTCCACCAGGATGCGCTCCACCCGGGCGGAGGTGACAATGTCGACCCCCTTGGACTGCAATTCGTCGGCCATCAGGCCGATCAGCCTGTCGGTGCCGCCCTCGAAGGTGAAGACGCCCCGGTTCATGAAGTTGGAGAAGACGATGCCGTAGGTGATGGCCGGCTCATCCAGGGTCGAGCCGTTGGCATAGGTAATCGGCTCCATCAGCAGCCGATGGACGTCGCTGCGCCCCGGAAAAAAACGGTTGAACAACTCGCGGGTGGTCAGCCGCTGGTCGTCGTAGAAATTCATGGCGTCGACGGTGGCGAAGAACTCATCGACCACCGACTTCACGACGCCGAACCGCTCCTGGAGAATACGGATGAAATCCTCCTTGCTGAAGGTGGTGGTCAGCGAGAACTGCGGGTTGTCGAAGACGATGTTCTTCAACTGGACGATGGCGTCACGGATGGGCCTGCCCCAGTACTTCTTGCAGGTCTTGACCATGCCGTAGGGGAAACCATGCAGGGAAACGTCAAAGATGTGGCCGCCGCGCTTGAACCAGGTGGCGAGTCCGCCGAGCTGGATGTGGTGTTCCAGCAAGAGCACCGCATGACCGGCAGCGGCCAGCCGGTTGGCACAGGTCAGGCCCCCGAGGCCGGAACCGACCACGATGGCGTCATAGTGGGATTGTATCCTGTCCAGTGGCGTGTACTGCATCGTACTCCATTTCGTGGGCAGATGGTGGGATCAGGTTTTCCGGCGGCCCGCCGGCTCCCTGTCGCCATGTTTCCAGTTGGTCTCACCCCTACCGCAGGATGTGGCGGTTGACCATGGTGATGCCGCTCAGCATCGCTCCGACGATGCCGAGATACCCCTGGTCAGTGCCGGCCAAAAACAAATTAGGCCAGGGCGTGACGCCGTCCTTGATTTTGACCGCGCTGCCGTAGACCGCGCCCTCGGCCTTGCGGGTGAATCGTTCAATGGTCACCGGGGTGAAACTGTCCTGATATACAATGGACGACCGATAATTCCCAACGATTTCCTCGCTTGCGCTGACCGCGGCCTCGGTCCACCGTCGCTTGACCGACTCGTAGGACTCGGCAGACAATGCCTTCCACAGGGGATAGCTGGCGGCGTTGGTAGTGCGGATCTGCACCGGATCCTCCGGTGGCAGCCCAAGGAAGTTGCCGGGAAAACAGATCACCCCCCAGGTTGGATCGAGATAGCCCGAAGGCCGCCGGTACTGAAGCCGGTCACCATGATGATAGAAGATGATGGTACGGTCCCGGGTGAGCGTCGCCGTTCGGGCACGGGAAACGAGGGAGATGGTCTCCATGAAGCTCATCCGGCCCACGTAGCGGTCGACCTCCCCGGGCCAACCGGAGAGCCGCATGGTTTCCGGGATGCCGGCCGTGGACACCACGGCGTCGGCACCGAGCATCTCGCCGCCTGCGAGCAGCACGCCGACCACCCGGTCCCTGTCGCTGACGATCGACTCCACCGGGCTACGAAAGCGGATCTCGCCGCCGAAGTCGCGAAATTGTTGAACCAGAAGCCCCAGAAACTCGCGCATGGTGGCCGCCGGCCGGAAAAACCCCTCCTCGAACACCGCCCGGAACATGATCACCAGTTGCCCCAGGTCCATGTCTTCTTCTTCGGCATTGCCGTAGATCATCAGCGGCAGGAGCAGGGTATCGGCCAGGTCCGGGTCGTCCAAATGGTCGGCCAGGAACTGTCGGCCGGAGCGCCATGGTCCGGCGGCAAAGGGATCGTACTCGGCGATCTCCTGCCTGAGCCTCCGGAACCGGTCGATGCGGCCTGGGAAGACCCGATCGATCGAGGCCTCCAGGATCGCAGGATCGTTGCCAAACAGCAGGGACCTGCCGCCGAAACGGATTTCCGACCCGATCTGCTCGTGGCAGGGGAACTCCCTGCGGGGCAGGCGAAGCTGACGAAATAGCCGGTTGAGGGGGGCCTGTTTGTCGTTGGCAGGCGCACAGTTGGTCATGGCGTGCAGCCCGGTTTCCAACAGATGCCCCTGGCGGACATAAAAGGAGTTAAGGCCGCCGGGCAGACTGTGCTGCTCGACGATCAGCGTCTTGATGCCGAAGCGGGCGGCGCGGATCCCGGCTGCAAGCCCCGACAAGCCGCCACCGATGATCACAAGCTGATAGGCTGCCATGCCACGCGGAAACAAGCAAAAGGGGAAAGACGGTCCGAAACCGGCGCACCGGATGCGCCGGAGCAGCCGATCAGACGTGCTGCAGTTTGGGTTCCAGGTAGTTGACGCAACTGGTCAGGGTGGCGAGTTGCGGATACTCCTCTTCGGGAATATGCAATTTGTACCGTTTGCGCAACTCCATGACGATGTCGAGAAAATCCATGGAGTCGAGATCCAACTGGTCCCGCAGGGGGGCATCGGCATCGAGGCGGGCGAAATCGGCTTCTTCGTCAATATCGGCTATGATTTCAAGGAGAACATCCTTGATCTCGTCACGGGTCATGCTTGGGTTCCTCTATCTGAAATAACAAATACATGTTTGGCTGGCGAAAAGAGTGAGAAATACCATAGCCCCGGTCAATTCGCCACAAATCTCTCGACAATGACCACCGAATTGATCCCTAGCATGCCGAAGGAGTTGTTGAGGATGGCGTCAACCCGCTCCAGCCGTCGGGGTTCGCCGGCCACCAGACCGGGCAGGGTGCAGTCCGGGTCGAGATTATCCAGGTTGATGGTGGGGTGGACCATGTTGTCGGTGAACGCCGGCAGATTGCCGGCCAGTTCGAGGACCCCGGCCGCTCCCATGGCGTGGCCGATGCTCGACTTGGTGTTGTTGATCCAGGTGGAGCCGCACCCGGCGAAGGTATTCCGCAGGGCCTTGCATTCCTCGACATCACCCTGCCGGGTGCCGGTGGCATGGGTGTTGACGATGGTGATGTCCGCAGGCTGCAGGCCCGCCCGCGCCAGCGCCATCTCCATGCACTGCTGTTGCCGGGGGCCGTGGGGAAGGACGAAATCGCGGGCGTCGGAATTCATGGCGTAGCCGGTGATCTCGCCGTAGATGGGGGCCTGGCGAGCCAAGGCCCGGTCCAGCCGCTCAAGGGTGAATACGCAGCCGCCCTCGGAGATGACGATGCCGTTGCGGTCCAGGTCGAAGGGACGGCTGGCCCTGGTCGGATCCTGGTGTTCGGCCAGGGCGCCCTGGGCGCGGAAGGAGGCAAAGATGCCGAATGAACCGACACATTCGGAAATGCCGCCGCACAGCGCCAGATCGATCTCGCCCAAACGGAGCATCTGCACGCCCTGGATGAGGGCGGCGTTGCCGGCGGCGCAGGCCGCGCCGATGGAGTAATGCGGTCCGGTGACGCCGAGGTTCATGGTGATTTCGCCGGCCGGATTGTTGAGCACGGTGCGTGGGTTGTGGTGGTGGGTCCAGTAGTCGACATTGTAGCCGTACTGGCCGATGTTGTAGACCTCGTTCTCGGTTTCCACCGTGCCGTGCTCGGTGAGGCCAATGTAGACTCCGGTGGCGGCCCGGTCGTAGGAGGAAAAATCGATGCCGGCGTCGTTGAGGGCCTCGTTGGCGCAGTAGACGCCGATGCAACCGGCGCGGGTACCGCGACTGTTTTCCCGTTTCTTGCGGTAGCGGGTCTCGGCAAACCGGCAGATACCAGCCGGATGGACGCCCATATAGCGCAGATCGATGGTGGTGATGCCGCTGGTGCCGGCCAATAGGTTGGCCCGGAACTCGCCCAGGCTGGCGGCCCCGGGTGCGGCCAAGCCGACGCCGGTGATGACGATACGTTGATGTGCAGGCAGATGTGGCATAGCGAAAAACGGCTGTCAGACCCGGGCCAATCCCTTGATGATACTGGCGACGCTTCCGATCGCCTCGTCGAGTTTGTCGGGCATGGGCCCGCCCGCCTGGGCCATGTCGGGTCGGCCGCCGCCCTTGCCGCCGACGATCGCCGCCACCCGGCTGACCAGGTCACCAGCCTTGATCCGATCGGTCAGTTCCTTGCTGACCATGGCCAGCAGCGCCGCCTTACCCTCAAACTCGCCGCCGAGGACGATGATGCCGCGGGGCATCCGGTCGCGGATCTTGTCGCCGATCTCGCGCAGGGTCTTGGGTGAGTCGAGCGGCACCAGGCTGGCGATCACGTCCATGCCGTCGATGGCCACGCTCGAAGCCAGCAACCGGTCGAGATCGGACAGGGCCATGGAGGCGTTAAGGGTGGCGATCTGCTTTTCCAACTCCTTCTGGCGCTTGATGAGTCCCTGGATCTTGTCCGCCGCCCCCTCGATCGGGCCCGAGATGACGGCGCTGATCACCGATGCCTGGCGGGCCAGCTCCTGCACCCAATGAACCGCCGCTGCTCCAGTGAGCGCCTCGATCCTCCGGACACCAGCGGCAATGCCGGTTTCCATGACGATCTTGAACAGCCCGATGTCTCCGGTCATGCGGGCATGGGTGCCGCCGCACAACTCCTTGCTGAACTCGCCGATGGCGACCACCCGCACCTCGTCGCCGTACTTCTCGCCGAACAGGGCGGTGGCACCCTCGGCAATGGCCTGCTCCCGGGCCAGGAGCGAGGTCCCCACCGGAATGTTGCGGCGGATCTCGCCGTTGACCAACTGCTCTATGGTGCAGAGTTCGGCGTGGGTGAGCGGGGAGAAATGGGTGAAGTCAAAGCGCAGACGGTTGTGGTCGACCGCCGAGCCGGCCTGCTTGACATGATCGCCGAGCACCTTTTTCATCGCCGCCTGGAGCAGATGGGTGGCGGTATGATTGAGGGCGGTGTCGCCACGCCGCTCGGCCACGGCCATTTCGACCCGGGTGCCGGCGGTCAGGGTCCCCTGCGCCAACTGCCCCTCATGGAGGATCAGCCCATCCACCGGGGCAAAGGTCTTCTCCACCACGAAGCGGCCGTCGGGCCAGGTGATCTCGCCCTGGTCGCCGACCTGACCGCCCGATTCGGCATAGAAGGGGGTCTGGGCGCAGAACAGCCGGAGGGTTTCACCGACTCCGGCTTCGGCAACCAACTGACCTGAGGCATTGACGATCCCCTCGACGGTGGTCACCCCCTGGGTAGCCCCATAGCCGATGAATTCCGCTTTGCTGCCCCGGGCCGCCAGCTCGATGATGCCGGCATCAAGATGAGCGACATCGCTCCCCTTCCATGATTTGCGCGACTGTTCGCGCTGCTGCTCCATGGCCCGGGCGAAACCGGGCTCGTCGAAAGCCACCCCCTTCTCGATGGCGATGTCGCGGACGATGTCCACCGGAAAGCCGTAGGTGTCATAGAGCTTGAAAATGAATTCGCCGTCGATGACGGCCCCGTCGCCGGCTTCCTTTCGCAACCGCCGGATCTCCTGGTCGAGCTTGCCCAAGCCATGATCCAGGGTTTCGCCGAACCGCTGCTCCTCGTTGGTCACCACCTTGGCCAGCAACTGGCGGGTTTCGTTCAGATGCGGATAGGCATGCTGCATTTCCTCGGTCACCAGGGCACAGACGCCGGGGAAGAAAGAGGTCAGCCCCAGGGCGCGGCCATAGCGGATCGCGCGGCGCATGATCCGGCGCAGCACATATCCGCGCCCCTCGTTGGAAGGCAGCACCCCGTCGGCGACCAGGAAGGTGGTGGCCCGGGCGTGATCGGCGATGACCCGCATGGAGACGTCGTCGGCCTTGTTGGCGTGATAGGGCTTGCCGGCGAGCCGGGCCACATGGTCGATGATCGGGGTGAACAGGTCGCAGTCGTAATTGTTGGTCTTGCCCTGCAGTACCGCTGCCACCCGTTCCAGCCCCATGCCGGTGTCGATGGAGGGTTTGGGCAGGGGGGTCATGTTCCCCTGCTCGTCCCGGTAGAACTGCATGAACACCAGGTTCCACAACTCCAAAAACCGGTCGCAGTCACATCCCAGTGCGCAATCGGGTCGACCGCAGCCGACCTCGGCGCCCTGATCGATATGAATCTCCGAGCAGGGCCCGCAGGGGCCGGTATCGCCCATGGCCCAAAAGTTGTCCTTCTCGCCCATGCGGACAATGCGCCCCTTGGGCAGCCCCTCGACCTGCTCCCAGAGTCCGTGGGCTTCGTCATCGTCGGTGTAGATGGTGACCCAGAGTTTCTGCGGGTCGAGTTTGAGATAACCGGTCAGAAACTCCCAGGCGTAGGCGATGGCGTCCTTCTTGAAATAGTCGCCGAAGGAAAAGTTGCCCAGCATTTCGAAGAAGGTATGGTGCCGGGCGGTGTAGCCGACATTCTCCAGATCGTTGTGCTTGCCGCCGGCCCGGACGCTGCACTGGGCGGAGGTGGCCCGGACGTAGGGCCGGGTTTCCTCGCCCATGAAGACCTTCTTGAACTGGACCATGCCCGAGTTGACGAAGAGCAGGGTGGGGTCGTCATGGGGCACCAGGGAGGACGGGGCAACCCTGGTGTGGCCTTTGCTCTCAAAAAACTCCAGGAAACATTGTCGAATTTCGTTGCCGGTCATTGCGTCGTCGTAGCGTTGTTTTTTTAGGATGTCCGCATCCGGGTCGTTACCGGTCTGCCCCACGATGCGGCCATGAGGCGCAATAAAACACGCGGAAGCGTGGAGTTCTCATCGCAAAGTTTTTCATGATACCATGAAATGAAATGTTGCAAAGAAAAAACAGTCGGCGCGGGTCGATAACAAAAAAGCGGAATGCCGGAGCATTCCGCCTCTTGGAAAGGGGTGGGGCCCGCGCGGGCATGAGACCGTGCGGACCGGGCTGCGGCTTGAACCGATCAGCCCATCTGCTTCTTGGTTTCGACCAACTGCTCGACCACGGTCGGATCGGCCAGGGTCGAGGTATCGCCAAAGTCGGCGAAATCGTTGGCCGCGATCTTGCGCAGGATGCGGCGCATGATCTTCCCGGACCGGGTCTTGGGCAGGCCCGGCGCCCACTGGATCACATCGGGCGTGGCGATGGGACCGATCTCCTTGCGCACATGCTGACGCAACTCGGCCCGCAATTCCTCGCTCTCCTCGGCCCAGCTCATCAAGGTGACGTAGGCGAAGATAGCCTGCCCCTTGATCGCATGCGGCATGCCGACCGCCGCCGCCTCGGCCACCGCCTCGTGGGCCACCAGGGCGGACTCGATCTCGGCCGTGCCCAACCGGTGTCCGGAGACGTTGATGACGTCGTCCAGCCGGCCCATCACCCAGAAGTAGCCGTCCTCGTCACGGCGGGCGCCATCCTCGGGATCATAGGTGTCGGGATAGCGGTTGAAATAGGCTTTCTTGTACCGCTCCGGGTTGCCGAAAACACCGCGCAGCATGCCCGGCCAGGGTTTGCGGATAACTAGATGTCCGCCCTCGTTGGGGCCGGCTTCCTTGCCCTGTTCGTTGTAGATGGCGGCATCGATGCCGGGCAGCGGCATGGTGGCGGACCCGGGCTTGAGCGGCGTCACGTAGGGCAGCGGCGAAATCATGATGCCGCCGGTTTCGGTCTGCCACCAGGTGTCGACAATCGGCAGATTCTCCTTGCCGATGTTGATGTGATACCACATCCAGGCCTCGGGGTTGATCGGTTCGCCCACGGTGCCGAGAATGCGCAGGCTGGACAGATCCCATCGCTGGGTCGGCTCGACCCCTTCCCGCATCAGCGCCCGGATGGCGGTGGGCGCGGTGTAGAAGATATTAACCTTGAACTTCTCGACGATCTTCCAGAAACGGTCCGGCCCCGGATAGTTGGGCACGCCCTCGAACATCAGCGCCGTGGCACCGAGACCCAGCGGGCCGTAGAGGATGTAGCTGTGGCCGGTGATCCAGCCCAGGTCGGCGGTACACCAGTAGACGTCGCTGTCCTTGAGATCGAAAACCCACTGGGCGGTGTGCATGGCATAGGTCAGGTAGCCGCCGGTGGTGTGGACCACGCCCTTGGGCTTGCCGGTGGAACCGGAGGTGTAGAGGATGAACAACATATCCTCGGCATCCATGGATTCGGGCTCGCAGAAGGAGGAGATATCCTTGGCGTTGACCTCCCGATGCCACCAGCAGTCGCGGCCGTCCTTCATCTCGATGTCGATGCCGGCCCGACGGACCACCACGCAGGTTTCGACGCTCGGGCAGGTCTCCAGGGCAACATCGGCATTGGCTTTCAGCGGGATTGCCTTGCCGCCGCGCAGCACCGCATCGGCGGTGATCAGCACCTTGGCGTGGCAGTCCTCGATACGGCTCTGCAGGGCGATGGCCGAAAAACCGCCGAAGACCACCGAATGGACGGCGCCGAGCCGGGCGCAGGCCAGCAGGGAAATGGCCAACTCCGGCACCATGGGCAGGTAGATGGCCACCCGATCGCCCTTCTTGACGCCCTTCTTCTTAAGAACATTGGCAAAACGGCATACCTCGTCGTGGAGCATCTGGTAGGTATAGACCCGGACATCTTCTTCCGGCTCGCCCTGCCAGATGATGGCAGCCTTGTTGCGCCGGCCGTCGGTGAGATGCCTATCCAGACAGTTGGCGGAGACGTTCAGTTTGCCACCCTGGAACCATTTCACTTCGGGAATGGAGAGATCATACTCCAGCACCTTGTCCCATTTCTTGTCCCAGGTGACCAGTTCCTCGGCCCGCTTGGCCCAGAATCCCTCGGGATCATCCATGGAGTGGGCGTAAGCCTGCTTGTACTCCTCCATCGAATTGACCCAGGCTTGCTCACGCCCCTGTTCCGGTGGCTGAAAAACCTTGCCCTCAGCCAACAAACTGGTGATTTTGTCTTCCATCGCGCTCATAGGATTCCCCCTCTACAGTAAAACCTTTCACACAGAGCCCATGTCTTCTCCGTTTCCCATGGTCGCGGAGCGACAGGACCAGCCTCCTTGGAATGCTTTTCCTTGCATCCTTGTGCCCTAGCAAGAGGCACTCTCACCCACCGGCGCGCCTTCCGGATCCAGCTTCGATGACTTCGGACCAGAACTCCAGGGTTAAATATGTACAGAAGTTTTTCGAAAAAAGAAAAGAATTCCTGCTTGCCGGCACCCCTGAACCGCATTTTTTTGCGAAAAATACTCACTACCGAAAAAAACCACCCCTTCTATCAAAACAATCTGAAATGATTATCAATTCAGCTACTGTTTTTCCCGTTGATTGCTGGTTTTCGGGATTATCGTGCAATCATCCGCCATTGACGAAGCCAGCCGGACCAATTACCTCTTGTCAGCACATCGCGCCCCGCTCGTTCCCACGGGCCTTCTCCGGTGGCGGTCCCACATCCATCAACCCAGCATGGAGGATCTCATGGTCGTCAACGACTGGATTCATGTTGTCGCCGGCTCGTTTATCCTGACCAGCCTGGCCCTGGGAGTCGACCTCCCGGCCAACCCCCTGTTCGTCAGCCGGTACTGGTTGCTGCTCACTGCCTTCGTCGGTGCCAACCTGCTCCAGTACGGGTTCAGCGGTTTCTGCCCGCTCGGGCTGATCCTGAAAAGACTGGGGGTCACGGAAACAGCACCGTCGAAAAAAAAGAGCGGGACCGTCTGACAGCCCCCGAAGGGAGCATCAAGAGCCAAGACATCCCCAACAAGCGTTCCGCCATCATGGTCCAGAGGGGTTCTCAAGGAGGCCCGCTCTCTTGCCCGGTCTTGACCAACCGCGGCAGGCACATCAGGCAAACCAAGATCAATCCCAACAGCAGATACCACGGCAGATACCCCATGGCGGCCTTGAAGGCCTGGTCCTCGACAAGCCCCTGCGGCCATTCGGGGTGGAGGGCTGCAAAATGCCCGTGGGAGTGATTGACCAGCCCGGCAAACACCAGACCGATGGCCCCATAGGCCGCATTGAAGGACAGCCCCTTGAAACTCAACACCGTGGCCCGCTGCTCCGATACGGTGATCCGATTGAGATAGTGGCTGGTGAAGAAACTGGTCAGCATCAGGCAGACGAAAACCGCCACCATGGGCATCAGGCCGAAATAGGGGACGAAGAGGGTGAGCAGTGCCAGCGAGGCCAGCGAGGCCACCCCGAGCAGCAGCGCGTTGCGGCCCGGGGAAAACCGCTCGGCCATGATGCGCGCCATCCCGGGGACGAACAGCCCGATCACCGCCACCGCTGAACCCAGCAGGCCGAAGCTGGCATCCGGCAGGTCGATGAGACGGTAGTATTTGCTGGCCAGGGTGACGACCATTCTCAGTGTATGGTCGAAGGTCATGGCAAAGAGAATGATCGCCAGCGCCATGGGCGTGCGCACTATCCATCCGGCGGCCCGGCCGATCAGACGAGTGACCTCCCGTGGAGTCGGGCGGCAACTGTGACCGCTTGGCCTGCACTGTCCGTGCGGCTCGCGCATCCGCAGGGTGACGGCCAGGGCCAGCAGACCGAAGAGCAGGGTCAAAAGGATCGGAAACCGCATGGTCGTCTGCTGATCGACCACCAGAGGCAAGGCCATCCAGTCAAGCAGCCGGTTGACCGCATCGACGTCGTAGACCACCGCCCCCAGGGTCATGGCCACCATGTAGCCGAAGTGCTGGGCCCGCATCTGCACTTCCAGCACCCTCGGCCAGTCGCCGGCGCAGCCATGGGCCACCAGCGTATCGTAGGCCAGCGCCTCGTCGGCGCCGCTGGCCAGGGCTTCGGCCAGGCCGCTGAGCACCCGGTTGGCGAAAAAGGCCCAGAAAACCACTCTGGGATCGCCCACCGGCACCAACCCAATCAGGAGCATCTCGGCGATCATTAACAGGGAGGTGACAACGAGCAGCAGCCTTCTGCCCAGCAGGTCGGCCAGTGCACCGGAGGGAACCTCGGCCAGGACGATGGTGGCTGCCCAGACCGCGTTCAAGAAGGCGAACTGTTCCAGGGTCAAGCCGTAGTCGAGGAACAGCACGGTGAACACCGGATAGTAGAACCTGGCGTTGAACAGGACGCGAAAGAGGATAAACAGGCGGATGTTGGTTAAAGCAAATGGCACCCCCTTTGCCCCCTGTTTCCGATCCTTCATGGCATCACTCCCGTCCATGGTTCTCCAGCCCCTTTCAGGAGGTCACGACGGCTGCGCGTGGCGACCGTGCCTGCGGTTCAGGTCAGCAATCTCGTCGCCAGCCGGCGACGCTCGTCAACTTATCTTCTTGCGATACCGCAATTGTATTGGACGACAGCTCCATTCTCCACTATGATGCATCCAGTCGGTTTTCCCCAGCAAGATCACAACCCCGATGAAAAGATCCGGGGCTCGCTCCCCCGGCCGCCAACCGCACCGCCATGACCACCGTCGCCAAGGACATCGTCACCTCCGCCTGGGCATTGCTCGTCCCGCTTTTTGCCGCCTTGGCAATCTGCGGCCACCTGATGGCGGGCGTTCTCGCCGAACGGATCGAGCAACATGCCCGCGACAGCGCCATCGCCGTGCGCCATCAGGTGGAAGCAGCAGCCGACGCCTCGTTTACCCGGATGCTGCAAACCGTTGCCGACAGTAACCTTGCCCAACTTGCCCGATTTCACCACAGGGCGCAAACCGGCGCCCTTTCCCTGGAAGAAGCCAAACGCCTGGCCCTGGAGTTCCTTGCCACCCAGACCGTGGGCCGCAACGGCTACCTGCTCTCCTACAACAGCCAGGGGGTCATCCAGGGCCACCCCGACAAGGCCCTGATCAACACTCTGGTCAACCCTGGCCTGCTCGACCGACTCCAGCAACTCAAGCCGTTGGAAGAGGGAGAATACCCGGGTCACCTGCCCGGGAACCCTCGCCAGGAGCAGTCCCTTACCCTGTTCAAGGCGGTGTTTGCCCCCTGGGATTGGACCATCGCCCTGATCTGCAGCGCCAGCGACCGCCAGCAAACCCTTCCCCTCGCCGCCCTGGCCCAATCAATGGCCGAGCAACGGTTTGCCGGCGGCCTCAGGCCGTTTCTCCTTGATCGGGACGGACGTTTTCTGCCGGCGGCCGTCCTCGACCGCCCTGGCATGACGGTTGATCGGGGCAACCTTGAACTGCTCGCCGCCACCCTCAGGCAGCAGGCTGACGGTACTCTTTCCGACCCCTTGCCGCTTGCAGCCGGCACCGAGGCCGACACCCTCTTCATCGTCCAGCGGCCAGCCGGCTCCGATCTGATCGTGGGTGTGCACGGTCTGCGCTCGGTCCTGTTCCAGCCATTGACCAGTTTTCGCCTCTGGTTTGCGTTGGGTCTGGCCGCGCTCTTCCTGGCCGCCCTGGCAGTCGCGGCCTGGCTCGGCAGCCGCCACAACCGTCCCCTGGCCGGCCTCGCCCGTCAGATGGCCCTGGCCGACCAGCAAACCGGTGAGGTGGGGATCGATCCGAACCACCGGGAACTGAGCCTGATGGCAACGGCCTTCAATCGTCAGTTGGCCGAATCGCGCCGCCTGGCCTCGCAACTGGCGGCGGCGCGCGGTGAGACCCAGCAGCTTGAACTGCAACTCGGCCGGGAGAGCATCACCCAAAAAGAAATCCGCCAGAAACTCCAGACCGAGATCGCCACCCGAACCAGCGCCGAACAGTATCTGCTGTTGTTCAAGGGCATCTTCGACAACGCCATCGAAGGCATCTACATCACCGATCCCCAGGCGCGCATCCTCACGGTCAACCATTCATTCTCACGGATCACCGGCTATCAGCCCTCCGAGGTCATCGGCCGGCCCCCGAGCGTGCTCAGCTCCGGCCGTCAGGACAGCCGCTTTTACCGCCGCATGTGGCGAGATCTGCGCGAAAAGGGATTCTGGTCGGGCGAAATCTGGAACCAGAACAAGGACGGCACCGTCTGTCCCCAGTGGCTGTCCATCAGCGTCATCAAGAACGACCGCCAAGAAACCACCCACTACTTTGCCTTCTTCCATGACATCAGCGAACTCAAGCGCAAGGAGAAGCAGATCTCGATCATGGCCTACAGCGACGCCCTCACCCGGCTGCCCAACCGGACGGCGCTCGAATTCCGGCTGACCAAGGCCATTGCCAGGGCGACGCGGGACCGCCAGACCCTGGCCGTCTTCTTCATCGATCTGGACAACTTCAAGAACGTCAACGACTCCCTGGGCCACGACACCGGCGACCGGGTCCTGGTCGAGGTGGCCAACCGGTTGTCCCAGACCATCCGCAGCGAGGACACGCTTTCCCGGCTCGGCGGCGACGAGTTCATCCTTCTCAGCGAGCACATCGACAACGAGAACTCGGTCTATGTCCTGGCCAACCGGATTCTGGCCGCCTTGCAGCAGCCGATAGAGCTGCCGCCCCACACAATCTATATCAACGCCAGCGTCGGCGTAGCCGTGTTCCCCGACGACGGCCGAACCGCCCAGGAACTGATCAAGAACGCCGACATGGCCATGTACAAGGCCAAGAGCGAGGGCAAGAACACCTTCGTCATGTTCACCAAGGAGATGAACGATAAGCTCCTCAACCGCATCCGCATCGAAAACTCGATCCGAACCGGTCTCAAGAACCGGGAGTTTTCAGTGTTCTATCAACCCAAGATCGAACTGGCCGGCGAGCAACCGACCTCGTTCGAAGCGTTGATCCGCTGGCGGAAAAACGGCACCATCATCGGGCCGGACCATTTCATTCCCATTGCCGAGGAGTCTGGGCTGATCGATGAAATGAGCCTCTATGTGCTCGACGAGGTCTGCCTCTTTTTTGGCCAGATGCTGGCCCACAACCTGCCGCTGTTGCCGGTCAGCGTCAACATCTCTCCCCGGACCTTCAACAACCTCCAGATCGTGGAGACCATCGACACCATCCTCGCCGGCCATCGTATCGACCATCACCTCCTCGAATTCGAGATCACCGAGACCACGGCGATGAAGGATGTGCGGCACACCCTGGCGACCATGCAGCGCTTCCGGCAGCGGGGCATCCGCTTTTCCATCGACGACTTCGGTACCGGCTACTCCTCGCTGAGCTACCTCAGCGAAATGCCGGTCTCGACCCTGAAGATCGACAAGCGGTTCATCGGCGCCGACGATGCCAACAGCCGCTCCATCGTATCCACCATCACCGCCATGTCCAAGCAGATGCGGCTGAAGGTGGTGGCCGAAGGCGTCGAGACCGACGATCAGCTACGTTGGTTGCGGCACATCGGCTGCGACGAGGTCCAGGGTTTTTATTTCTCCCAGCCGATGCCCGGCCCGGAGGCCCTGCTCTACCTGCAGGCGGAAATAGCCGCCGCGGGCCAGGCCGCCATGCCCGCCTCACCCTCCATTCACTGATGGCCGGCCCTGGACGCAGTGACACTCCGTCACCGGCAAACCATCCGCCTTTTGTCAAATGAACCGCTTGATGAGCTGGTCGCAGATCCGGTCGACGTTGTCGGGGGTGACCATCAACCGCTCGACATGGTTCTCCGCCCGGCGGCGCAGCACCGGATCGTCGCAATCGGCAAGCCGGCGAAAGATCCCGGTTCGGCGGCCGATCTGGTAGAGGACCTGTTCTTCGGGCGACATGGCGAGAAAGCGGCGGATCACGCCGGCCATCCGCTCCCCGTCCCGGGGCAGGACGCCGTCGACCTCCTCAAACAGGTTCAGGATATGGTCGCTTCGGATCCGGCTGGTGATGCCGGAGAGCGATTCGAGGAAGAGCAGCAACTCTTCGGCGGTTTCCCGGTCGCCTAGCTTGACAAACCCGCCGCTGGCCTGCTCACCGGCCAACACCAGCCCATCGGGCAATGCCAGAGTGCGGATGCGGATGAAATCCGGGTTGATCCGGTTGAGGGTTTCGGCACTCTCCACGGCATGTTGGCGCGACAGGGTTCTGCCGCCCAATCCGGGCATGTAGTACTCCGACAACTCGATCCCGGCTCCCTTCACCGCGCATCCGGCGGCGATATGGATCTGCTGGTCCGCTCCCTTGCGCACCCGTTCGAGCACTGTGTTGCACCCTGATTCCAGACCGACATGGATACGATTGAGGCCGGCTGCGGCCAGACGGCGCAGTCCGGCCTCGCCGATGCGGGCGATGGTGGCCGAACGACCGTAGGAGGTGATACGGGTGATGCCGGGAAAAGTTGCCCTGAGGTGATTGAGGATGACCACCAGGTCGTCGGGTTTGACGATCAGGCTGTTGGAATCTTGGAGGAACACCGACCTGGCCCCGGCCAGCAGCCAATTCCGGGCGGCATACAGAGCCATCCAGTCACCCTCGACGACCGGATCGAGGCTCGGCATGGGGGCGGCATCCCGGCCGGTCCCCTCCAGCAGGGCGATGAAGCGTCGCACCGTGTCGATGTCGCGCAGCACATGGGCCACCGGACGGCGGCTGAACGGCTGGTCCTTGTAGAGACCGCAGAAGGTGCAGCGGTTCCAGGGGCAGTTCCTGGCCACCCGCAACAGCAGACTTTCGCTCTCGCTGGGCGGCCGGATCGGTCCCTGTTCAAAGCCCT
>JAUWAH010000326.1 GCA_030602145.1 Desulfobulbus sp. | reverse complement strand
GCGGCGTGTTGCACATCCTGTTCGAGACCGATGGCGCCGGCGCACCGCTGCGGCCCCTGGCATCCATCCGGTTGCGGTTCGGCCTCCAGTTGCGCAATCCCCGGTTCACCCTGGTGACCGCCGCAACGGCGGCCACGCCGCTCTACCGGAACATCGACGATGCCGAGCAGTTGGATCCGCCGCTGACCGTGCAGCTGGTCGGCTGTCGGTTCCGCCACCGGATCCAAACCAATCAGCGGCCGGTGACGGTGGTCGTCCGCTGTGCCGACGGCCGCGAGGCAGCCGTCGAGACCCTCGGTGTCGATGATCCGCGCACCAGCCTGGATGTGGACCTCAGCGGCTGGCCGCCGGGCCTCTACCGGGTCGAGGAACCCTCCGTTGCCGCAGTCGATGTGTATGTCGACGACGAATTCCACCGGCAGGGCGTGTTCGCCGTGGTGGAGATCGAGATCGGTGCAGGCTTTGCCGCCGCTGCCCCGGCCCTGGTCATGCCCTTTGCCGCCCGGGACGATATCCTCAAGTATTACCTGGTGGTCGCCAACCACAGCGAGGCCGAATTCACTTCGCTGACGGTGACCGATACCGGTTTTGCCGGCGAGCAGCGGCCGCAGATCCTGTTTGATCGGGTGGAATCGGCGGCCTTTGGCGAGGACGATCTGCCCCCGGAGCTGCTGGCCGCGGCCGACCAGCGGCTGGTCCTGTTCCGATCGAGGCAGGCCGTGGCCCGCCGGCAACGGGCCAGGCGGAATATCCAGTTGAGCAGGAACGGGGATGTCCTTATCAGGCATCTGCCCCAGGTGGGGGCCGCCGATGTGCATGGCGACGTGGTGATTCATATTTCAAAACCCTAAAGGAAGGACAACATGCCAACGTACAAGACGCCAGATGTGTATGTGGAAGAGATTTCGGTGTTCCCCCCCTCGGTGGCGGAAGTGGAAACAGCCATACCTGCCTTCATCGGCTACACCGAGATTGCCCGCAAGACCACCGACAACGACCTGATCCTCAAACCGACCAAGATTTTCTCCCTCAAGGAATACGAACAGTATTACGGGGTTCCCGAGGACGACACCATTGCCCTGACCGTGACCGACGACTCCGCCGGCGGCCTCAAGGTCACCTCCTTCACCGAACCTGCGGTGGCCTATCTCCTCTACTTCAGCGTCAAGATGTTCTTCGACAACGGCGGCGGCCAGTGCTACATCGTCTCGGTGGGCACCTACAAGGCCACCCCGGTGATCGACCTCACCGGCGATGCGTCCACGGACCCCACCTCCATGTACGGCCTCCGGGACGGTCTCGATGCCATCGGCCTTGAGGATGAGCCGACCCTGATCGTCATTCCCGAGGCGGTCCGGCTCAGCAGCGCCGACTACACCACCCTGGCCCAGGCGGTACTCCTCCAATGCAACACCCTGGGCGACCGGTTCGCCATCTTCGATCTCCACGGCGGCGCCTCCGTGCTCGACCCCGCGGCCCTGGCCACCAACCGGGGCTATTTCGGCAACAATTATCTCAAGTATGGAGCCGCCTATTATCCCTTCGTCAAGACGACCATGAATTTCTGGGTGAACGGTGGCGAGACCAATGTCAGCGTCACCTACAACGCCACCCCCACCGTGGCCCTCAACACCCTCAAGACCACCGATACCGCCCTGTACAATTTCGTCAAGGCCGCCCTCAAGGACCATTTTCTCATCCTGCCGGCCAGCGGTGCGGTGACCGGGGCGTACGCCGCAACCGACGCCAGCCGGGGCGTATGGAAGGCACCGGCCAACGTCAGTCTGGCCGGGGTGATCGAACCGGTGGTCAAGCTCGACAATGCCCGCCAGGATTCGTTCAACGTCGATGCGACCACGGGCAAGTCGATCAACGCCATCCGGGCCTTCATGGGCAAGGGGACCCTGGTCTGGGGGGCGCGCACCCTGGCCGGCAACGACAACGAGTGGCGGTATGTGTCGGTGCGCCGATTCTTCAACATGGTGGAGGAATCGATCAAGAAGTCGACCTACTGGGCGGTGTTCGAACCCAACGACGCCAACACCTGGGTGAAGGTGCGCGGCATGATCGAAAACTACCTGATCCAGAAGTGGCGGGAAGGGGCTCTGGCGGGCGCCACCCCCAAGGACGCCTTTTTTGTCCGTTGCGGCCTGGGAGTGACCATGACCGGCCAGGACATCCTCGAAGGCCGGATGAACGTGGAGATCGGCCTGGCAGCGGTGCGGCCGGCCGAGTTCATCATCCTCAAGTTCTCGCACAAGATGCAGACCTCCTGAGCATGACGGCCGCCGACAGAACAACGATGCTGAATACCAACCGACAAGGATGACATCATGGAGAAAATCTATCCGCTTCCCGTCTTTCACTTCGCCGTCGAATGGGGCGGCACCCGCATCGGATTTGCCGAGGTCACCGGGCTCACCCAGGAGAACCAGGCCATCGAGTATCGGGATGGCTCCTTTCCGGAGTACTCGTCGATCAAGATGCCGGGATTGCGCAAGTTCAGCAACATCACCCTCAAGCGCGGCGTGGTCAAGGGCGACAACGAGTTCTTCGCCTGGCTGAACACGGTCAAGCTCAACAAGGTGGAGCGGCGCGACCTGGTGATCAAGCTCCTCAACGAAGAGCACGAACCGGTGATGGTGTTGAAGGTGCACCATGCCTTTCCGGTCAAGGTTGAAGGACCGCAGCTCAAGGCCTCGGCCAACGAGGTGGCCATCGAGTCGATCGAGATCACCCACGAGGGGCTTGAAGTGCAGAACGACTGATGGCCAACTACTATCCGCCGGTCAGTTTTCATTTCATGGTGGAGGTCCTGGGACTGTCGGCCAACCGCCATGATGTCCGTTTCACCGAGGTGAGCGGCCTGGCCGTCGACCTGGAGACCGAAGAGGTGGTCGAGGGCGGCGAAAACCGGTTCGTGCAGAAATACCCGGTCCGGGCCAAGTATCCGGAACTGGTCCTAAAGCGGGGATTGCTGGCCGACTCGGCGATCATCGCCTGGGTCCGTTCCTGCATCGAGGACTTCCGCATCGAGCCGAAGAACATCGTCGTCATGCTGCTCAACGAGGAGCATCAGCCGCTGGTCACCTGGCATCTGGTCAACGCCTACCCGACCAAGTGGTCGGTGAGCGACCTCAACGCCAGCAGCAACACGGTGACCATAGAATCCATGCAGTTTTTTTATCAATACTTCACCGTCCAGTATCCCTGACGCCATGCCGGTCATCATCGACGAGGTCATCATTTCCGTGGAAGTCACCAACCAGACCACGGGGGCGTCCCCTGCGGCCGGCCCGCTGTCGACGGAAGACCGCCAGGCCCTGGTGGCCGAGTGCGTGGAGCGGGTCCTGGAAATCCTCGAGCAGAAGGCGGAACGATGAGCGAGCGGGGCATGCTGGAAAAGATGCTGATTCTGGCCTACGAATCGCCCGACTATGGCGGCGAGCCGGTGGCGCGCTTCGAGGCCCTGGTCAATCCGGGCGAACTGGTGCTCAGTTACGAGATGGAGTACGACAGCGCCCAGGGGGCCGGAACCAACAACAGCCGGATGCAGTTCAAAAAACAGAAACCCGGCGACCTGAACGTCAGCCTGTTCATCGACGGCACCGGCGCCAGCGGCCGGCTGGTCGACGTGCAGGAGGAGGTCGAGCGGTTCCAGTCGGTGACCGGCTACAACGGCAACATCCACCGGCCCAACTACCTCAAGGTGGTGTGGGGCACGCTCCAGGTGCGGCGCTGCATCCTCAAGTCGGTTTCGGTGGTCTACAAGCTGTTCAAACCCGACGGCGCGCCGTTGCGGGCGGTGATCAACGCCGTCTTCACCGACAATGCCGACGACCGGACCCGGGTCGCCCTGGCTCAGGACCAGTCGCCGGACCTGACCCATGTCCGGCTCGTCAAGGCAGGCGACACCCTGCCCGGACTGTGCGCGGCCATTTACAATGATCCCCTGTACTATCTGGAAGTGGCCCGGTTCAACC
>JAUWAH010000165.1 GCA_030602145.1 Desulfobulbus sp. | reverse complement strand
CTCATCCGCTCCATCCGGGTCTCACCCATATCCCCATGGGGATGGTGATTGGCTGCTTCATCTTCAGCCTGCTAGCCTGGACGACCAGCCGGTCAGAGTTGAACCGCACCGCCTTCCACTGCTGCCTGCTGGGGCTGTTTTTCATGGTGCCGACCGTCCTTGCCGGTCTGCTCGACTGGCAGTACCGGTTCGGGGGGCAGTTCGAGGCGTTGATCATCGTCAAGATGGCCTTAGCGCCGATACTGACCGGTCTGATGGTATATGCGGCCTGGTCATACCACAAGGGTGCCGAGCCCAAGAAGCTCTTTCTTCTCTATGCCCTGGGCTTGGCCTGCGCCGCCGGACTGGGTTTTGCCGGCGGAGAACTGGTCTACGGCAAGTAACCGCTTGCAGGACGATGGGGAGTCGGCCATGGAACCCAACCGTTTATGAGGTTGCAGGTTGGGATCATGATCCGCAAAGGGACTGATTGAGTTTTTTCGGTTCCGTTGACGACCGGACCCCATCGGGCTCTTGCGCCTCCATCCGACGCGAAAAGGGGGGGCAAAATCCGTCCACCGCCGCAGGCAATTCACCACCGGTCCGGGCGGACAGTCCGCGTTCCGGCTTGGCGGCACCCTTGCCACCCCGACAAATTCCTTTCCGCCTGAGGCTTTTGCAAAAAGACGGTTGTGTCATTCCCGAGGTAGTCATCGGGAATCCAGTCCTGGAAAAATCAATGAGTTCTGGATTCCCGCTTTCGCGGGAATGACGAAAAAAACTCGTCAGCAGTTCATTTTGCAAAAGGCTCCGCCTATTATTCCCTTCCGCCCGCAGCCCGATCCGGATACGATGGGAATATCCCACCCATCAAGTCAGTTCTTTTTCAATCCTAGGAGGAATGCATGTCAAACTGGTTTGTTGCCGTCGACGGCAAATCGCTGGGCCCCCTGACCACGGAGCAGGTGCTCGCCGGCTTGGCCTCGGGTCAGTATACCGAAACCACCCTGGTCTGGCGGGACGGGTTTGCCGACTGGCAGCCGGCGGGCCGGATCGCCGAACTGCGCGCCGCCCAGGCCGCTCCCACACCGCCGCCCTTCTCCGGCAAAGAGGCCCATGAGATCGATTACACGATCTACGGCAACGAGATGCAGTTTGTCGAGATCGAATTGGATTCCCAGGAAAGCGTCATCTCCGAAGCCGGAGCGATGATGTACATGCACGACCAGGTGGCCATGGAGACGATCTTCGGCGACGGATCACGCGCCGGCAGTTCCGGCACCTTTTTCGACAAGATGCTCGGCGCGGGCAAACGGCTGATCACCGGCGAAGGGCTGTTCATCACCATGTTCACCTACATGGGGCCCGGCAAGGGCAAGGTGGCCTTTGCCTCCCCCTATCCGGGCAAGATCATTCCCCTGGACCTGACCAAATACAATGGCCGGATCATTTGCCAGAAGGATGCTTTTCTCTGTGCAGCCAAGGGAGTTTCGGTGGGGATCGCCTTCCAGAAAAAGATCGGCGTGGCCCTGTTCGGCGGCGAGGGGTTCATCATGCAGCAATTGGACGGTGATGGCCTGGTGTTTGTCCATGCCGGCGGCACCATCGTCGAAAAGGAGTTGGCCGTCGGGGAGACGCTGCGGGTGGATACCGGCTGCCTGGTAGCGTTGACCTCGTCGGTCCACTATGACATCGAATTCGTCGGCAATGTCAAATCGGCCATCTTCGGCGGCGAGGGCTTCTTTTTTGCCACCCTCCGCGGACCGGGGCATGTCTGGCTGCAATCACTGCCGTTTTCGCGGCTGGCCGGGCGCATCTGGGAAGCGGCGCCGCAAGCCGGCGGCGGTGGCAAGGGCGAGGGATCGGTCCTCGGTGGCCTGGCCAACATTTTTGAACGCTGAGCATCGGTCAATCCGGCGAGCGGTTTGCCCGCCGCAACCCGCTCCCCGGATTGTCCCGCTCAGCGTTGCTCCTCGATAAAGGCCTGCACCTCGCTGCTGATGCCCAGGCGGGAGGCCAGTTCATCCAGCCAGGCACGTTCCGCCCCGGTGTCCACTTCGATGGCTGCAAAGGCTAGCATGTACATGGTTTTCGCCACCGCCGGATCGCCGATTCCATCGGTCAGGGCCACCAGGCTCTTGGGCTGGTGCAGTTCGTTGAGCAGAAACAACCTTTCCTCCTGGCTCAGATCGGCACCGCGCAGCCGGTCGAGCACCGCCCGTTCCTCTTCGGCATCCATGACACCGTCGGCGTGGGCGGCGGCCACCATCACCTGAATCATGCGGATGGCCAGTTCCGTGGCATCGAGGCCGGAGCCGATGGCCGCTGGCGGGGGACTGGGCACACTGCCGGGCACTGGGGGTGGCTGGGGCACGCCCTGCATACCGCCTGGTGGAGGAGGCGGGGGGCTCGTTCCGAATCCGCCCGGAGGTGGTGGTGGAGGACTCGTGGAGGGACCGGTTCTCTTTTGCTCCTGCTGCTGCTTGAGGATCTCGAAAGCGCCGACACCCAAACCGATCATGGTCATCAGTCCGGAGCCGGAGCCGAGACCGCCCAGCACCGATTTTTTGCCACTGCCCCACGAACCACTCCCCTTGCCGACCACCTCGCCGACAATTTTTCCCAACAACTTCTCGGCATTAAACATACTCTCACCCTGCTGAAGTTTTACGGTGCTCCCGACCCCCGATCAACCGGTTGGCCAGGTGTGGTCCACGTCATTGCCTTGCCATGATCGATGGTGTGAACCGCGTCCTCGTCCGTCCTTGCGACGCAAAAAAATTGGTCTTGTCGCCCGGCCATGCGGTAGCGTATACTTGATACATATTCCTATACACTCACTCAGCCGCCCATGTATTCGACTCCTGCATCCGCCGCCTCATCCACCATTGCCAGTTCCGGCCATAGGACTGCGGCGGACCCGTCCCTTCGTTCCGAGGCGGCCCGGCCCATTGCCTTTGTTGTTGACCACGGTAGCACAGCGGCCGAAAAGTACCAAGACAAAGTCAGTCTGTCCGCAGACGGACTGGCCCTGTCCCGACGGCATGAAACAGGTGGCGACGCCTCGTCGAACGCAGCGGGCACGGAAGCGGGCAAGGGCGACGGCCGCAAGCAACCGGGTAAACCAGACGTGCTGGACCTCACCATTGCCGAACAAAAAATCGTCGACCAATTGCAGCAACGAGACCGGGAGGTCAAAACCCACGAGATGGCCCATCTGGCCTCCGCCGGACAGTACGCCCGCGGCGGCCCGACCTATTCCTACCAGATGGGGCCCGACGGTCGCCGTTACGCAGTCGGCGGCGAGGTGGCCATCGACCTCGGCAAGGAGCAGACCCCCGAACAGACGGCGGAAAAAATGCGGGTCGTCAAACGGGCTGCGTTGGCGCCGGCGGAACCGTCGGCCACAGATCGCCAAATTGCTGCCACCGCCACGGCCATGGAGACAGAGGCCCGCCGGGAGATACAGGACGATCGTCGTTCCGACCACCAGGAAACAACCAAACCCTCCGTCGGTCATCGATCGGTCGACGGGGAATTGGATGGTCGCTTGGGCGAAAACGACGCCGGTGGCCCCACCGATGACAGACCGCCCCGCACCCCTCTCGCCCAAGTCGCCTGAGACCGCCAACCCCATTGTTCTGCCCCGATCATGATGCCAATAGACAACTATCTTGACGATCTGTTCTCGTTCATTGACCGTTCACCCACCCCATTCCATACCGTGGCTGCCGGCGTGGCCCTTCTGCGCGACCGGGGTTTTCACCGTTTGCGGGAGTCCGACACATGGGGGGAACTCGGGCCCGGCGGCTATGTGGTGACCCGCAACGACAGCAGCTTGATCGCATTCTCCCTCACCCGCAGGCCACAGGCCGGCATGGCGCTGCGCATGGCCGGCGCCCACACCGACAGCCCGGGCCTGAAGGTCAAGCCCAACCCGATCCAGATGCGAAACGGCTGCGGCCAACTCGGTGTCGAGGTGTACGGCGGTGCCCTGCTCGCTCCCTGGTTCGACCGCAATCTCTCCCTGGCCGGCCGGATCAGCTGGCGTGTGGACGACGGCCCCTTGCAGTGCAGCCTGATCGACTGCCGCAGGCCCCTGGCCACAATCCCCAGCCTAGCCATCCACTTTGACCGGGAAGCCAACGACAAGCGGTCCATCAACAAGCAGACCGACCTGGTGCCGTTGTGGATGCTGTCGGAAGCATCGTCGCCTCCCGATTTCCACGATTTCCTGCGGCGGGAGTTGAGCGCCTGCCATCCCGAGGCAGCGGCGGCGACCATCCTCGGCTTCGACCTCTTCCTCTATGACACCCAACCCCTTTGCCGGCTCGGAGTCAACGGCGAACTCATCACCGGCTCCCGGCTCGACAACCTGGTCTCCTGCCACGCCCTGATCGGGGCCCTGACCGATACCGACCATCTCCGCGACCGTCTTGTCGTCCTCAACGACCATGAGGAGGTGGGCAGCGTCTCCGCCACCGGCGCTCAGGGTCCGTTTCTCCGCACCGTCCTCGAACGGCTGTTTCCCGAACCGGTGGACCGGCGCCGGGTTCTGGCCGGATCGCTCTTCGTCTCGGCGGACAATGCCCATGCCGTCCACCCCAACTTCCCCGGCAAGCATGACCAGGACCACCTGCCGCTGCTCAACCATGGCCCGGTCATCAAGGTCAACGCCAACCAGCGCTATGCCACCGACGGTCTGACCGGCGCCCTGTTCCGGCAATGCTGTACCGTCGCCCAGGTACCGTGCCAGCAGTTTGTGATGCGCAACGATCTGGCCTGCGGCTCCACCATCGGCCCGCTCACCGCCGCCGAAATCGGGGTGCCCACGGTCGACGTCGGCGTACCGCAACTGGCCATGCACTCCATCCGGGAGACCATGGGCCACCTGGACGGCTGGTACCTGCTGCGGGCTATGGCCGCCTTCTTCTCGGCCGAAGATGACCGGATCCGCTGCCCGGAAATCAATTTCTGACCCGCCGCCCCGGCCCCTCAAAATTCATTAAAAATTATTTATGGGTGTGAAAATTAATTTTTAATGAATTTTTCTTGCCCCTCCTCTTTGCACGCGGTAAAAAAATTGGTGCAGACCAAGGGAGCGACGATGTACCGCAACCGTGAGAGCGTTGCCTCGACTCCCCCATCGCCCAAGGAACTCTTCCCTTTCCGCCAAAGAGGTTTTCCATGCAGATCGACACCAAAAAACTCCAGGTTCTCAACATTCTTTCCCAAAACCTGAACAACCCCAACCCGCAACTGGTCAACTCCAACGACATCGCCAGCCAACTGAACCTCAGCCTGGGCGAGACCCACCTGCTCCTCAAGGTCATGAACGACATGGGCGTGATTGAAAGCAATGTGGACAACCACCTCTCCCTGATCACCAGGAAAGGACTGCGTTGCCTGGAACAGCAAAGTACCCACTGAGCCCATCCAGCTTCCCATCCATGCCCGATTCGCATCAGCACGGCTACGACCACTATATCAAGGCGCTGATGGACATCAGCCAGGCGGTCACCTCGGACCTGTTCCTTGACGATGTCTTCAAGCTGATCGTCATGGTCGTGGCCAAGGTCACCGGCGTCGACATCTGCTCGTTGTGGCTGGTGGACGAAAATTCCAATCCTCCGAAGATCCGACTCAAGGCCACCCAGGCCATCGAACCGGAATATGTCATCGATCGCTCCCTGAACCTTGACGAAGGGGTGGTCGGTCATGTGGTCTCCACCCAGAAGCCGCTGGTCATCGCCGATGTGCTCCAGTGCGAAATCTTTAAGGAAAAAGAGATGGCCAGGAAGCTGGGACTGGTATCCATGGTGGGCGTTCCACTGCAGGGCAGGAAAGAAAAGATCATCGGCGTGCTCAACTGCTTCACCTCTGTCCCCCACGAATTCTCCAAGACCGATATCAATCTGCTGACCACCGTCGCCAACCAGGCGGCGGTGGCCA
>JAUWAH010000349.1 GCA_030602145.1 Desulfobulbus sp. | reverse complement strand
CTCGATTTCATCGCTTCGGTGCAACCGGATATGATCGGCTTGGTCGAGGTTGATGGCGGCTCGTTCCGCACCGGTCGGCAGTGCCAGGCAGAGATGGTCGCCGAGCAGCTCGGCTATCACCATGTGATCGAAACGAAGTATGGGGCCGGCTCGATGGTGCACCGGCTGCCCCTGCTCAAAACCCAGGGGAACGCCATCCTGACCCGGATGCCGATTGTCAGCCATCGCTTCCACTATTTCGACGAAGGTGTCAAGCGGCTGGTAATTCAGGTCTGCACGGAATACCTGACCATCTTTCTCGTTCACCTCTCCCTGACCTACCGCAACCGTCAGTACCAACTGGAGCGGCTCTACAGGTTGATCCGCCGGGTCGACCGGCCGCTGATTCTCGCCGGTGACTTCAATGTCCTCTGGGGGATGCGGGAATTGGAACTGTTTCTCGGCGCCACCGGTCTGGTGAGTGCCAATCCGGAAAAAAAGCCCTCCCACCCGAGCCGCGCACCCAAGCGGGAATTGGATTTCATTCTCCACAGTCCGGAACTGAAGGTTGTCCAGTTTCAGATTCCGCCGGTGACCTTTTCCGACCACGCGCCGCTGATCTGCGATTTCATCCTCTGACCCGGTGACGGGCCGCCCTGGTTCAGGGGATGGCCGGCAACCCGATCATGGAGCCGTTTCTTCCTGTTGTGCCGGCACCGGTCTTGCTGGCCCGGCGGTAGGAAAAAAACTGCGGATCGCAGCGGGTGCAGAGGCCGGCCACCTCGATGTTCCCGGCCGGGACACCGGCATCAAGCAACTGGCGGCGACTGATGGCCCAGAAATCAAAGTAATTCGGTCGTACCTGAAAATCGTGCATCCAGGCGGGCAGTTCGGTGCGGTAATGGAGACATTCGCCGCAGCAGGGGCCGAGGGAAGGGCTGATCACCGCGGTCAGGGCGCTTGCCGCCACCCCATAGTCGGTGTGCAGGCAATGGATGGTCTTGCCGATCAGGTTGAGGACGTTGCCCCGCCAGCCGCAGTGGATGGCGGCGACAATCCCGGCATCGGGCGTCGCCAGCAGCACCGCCTGGCAATCGGCCTGCTGGATCAGGAGCCCCGTGTCCGGCAGGGCGGAGATCAGCGCGTCGTAGCCCTGGTGCTCCTGCCGAGTGTGCTGTTCATCGACCCGGAGGATCCGGTCGCCATGGACCTGGTGGACGGCAACCAGTCGTCCGAGGCCGATGGCCGCCAGGGCGATGGCGCGGTTGGCCAGCACCTGTTCCTGGGCGTCGCCGACATGGTGGCTCAAGTTGAGCGAGGCGTAGGGTGCGCTGCTGGTACCGCCGGCGCGGGTGAACATGCCGTGGGGAACGGTCAACAGTGGGCTGGTGTAGTGGGGAATCGGTGTGGTGTGCAGGCGCATCGATCTGACCATCGGGATAAAAAAAGGGAAGGCGGGGCGGCCTTCCCTTGTTGGCTGTTGGTGGCTGGTAACGGATCAGAAACAGGCCTCGAAGGTCAGGTTCACCTGATTGGCACTTTCCACCGGATGCTGGCCAGTCTGGTTACTGGTAGGAAAAGGTGGTCTGATCGTTCAGCCGGTCAATGGTCACCTTGCCGCCCTTGGTCAGGTTGCCAAACAGGATCTCCTCGGTGAGCACATCCCCGATCTCCTTCATGATCAGCCTCCGCAGCGGTCGGGCGCCGTAGGCTGGTTCGTAGCCTTCCTTGGCCAGCCAAGAGCGGGCCGTCGCTGTCAGCGTGATGGTCACCTTCTTGCTGGTCAGTTGCTGCTGCAGTTCCTGCACCATCTTGTCGACCACTTTCTCCACCGTGGTAAGTTCCAGGGCCGAAAAGGTGATGGTGGCATCCAGACGGTTGCGGAATTCCGGCGAGAACAGATTTTTGAGCACTTTCTGCTCCTTGCCCTTGGAGTCACCCAGAAAGCCGATGGCTCGTTCGCTCATTTCACGGGCACCGGCATTGGTGGTCATGATCAGGATGACGTTGCGGAAATCCGCCCGGCGACCGGCATTGTCGGTGAGGGTGGAATGATCCATGACCTGGAGGAGAATGGAGAAAACATCCGGGTGCGCTTTCTCGATTTCGTCCAGCAGCAGGACCGTGTAGGGATGCTTGCGGATGGCGTCGGTGAGCAGACCGCCCTGATCGAAGCCGATATAGCCGGGCGGGGCGCCGATCAGCCGGGCGACCGCGTGTTTTTCCATGTATTCGCTCATGTCGAAGCGCTCGAAGTGCACGGAGAGCGAGGCGGCCAATTGACGGGCCACCTCCGTTTTCCCCACGCCGGTGGGACCGGCAAAGAGGAAGGAGCCGGTCGGGGCCTGCGGGTTGCCCAGGCCGGCCCGGGAACGCTTGACCGCCTTGACCAGGGCGTCGATGGCCTCGTCCTGCCCGAAAATGACCGCCTTGAGCTTGTCTTCCAGGTGGAGGAGTTCACTGGTATCATTGCCCGCCGCCTTGCTGTTGACCGGCACCCGGGCGATTTTGGACACAATCTGCTCGACATCGCGTACGCCCACCGTCCGCCCGGTCCTGCCGTGCAGCCGGAAAAAGGCGCCCACCTCATCCATTACATCGATGGCCTTGTCGGGCAGAAAGCGGTCGTTGATGTAGCGATGCGCCAGTTCCGCCGCCGCCTCGATCGCTGGCCGGGCGTAACGGATCTGGTGATGTTCCTCGTAGCGCGACTGGAGCCCGCGCAGGATCCTGCAGGTGTCGTCCACTGAGGGTTCGTCGATGTCGATCTTCTGGAAACGACGTGACAGGGCGCGGTCTTTTTCGATGTGATTCTTGTATTCCTCGTAGGTGGTTGAGCCGATGCAGCGGATGGTGCCGGCCTGGAGCGCCGGTTTGAGCAGGTTCGAGGCGTCCATGGAGCCGCCGCTGGTGGCGCCGGCGCCGATAATGGTGTGCATCTCGTCAATGAACAGGATCGCCTTGTCCTTTTTTTCAATGGCGGCCACCACCTCCTTGAGCCGCTTTTCAAAATCACCCCTATACTTGGTTCCTGCCACCAGCGTGCCCAGATCAAGCATGTAGATTTCCGCCCCCTGCAGCAGGTCGGGAACCATTTTTTTCGGATCCGGGTACAACTCGCGCCGGGCGAGGCCGTCTTCATGGATCTTGAGGGCCAGCCCCTCGGCCATGGCCGTTTTGCCGACTCCCGGTTCGCCGACCAGAAGCGGGTTGTTTTTCTTTCGCCGACAGAGAACCTGCATCATGCGCTGCAGTTCACGGTCCCGGCCGATGAGCGGGTCGATGGTGCCTTCGGCGGCGCGTTTGGCGAAATTGACGGTGAATTCATCCAGGGCATCGCCGGATTTGGCATCCTGTTTCTTGCGGGAGGGCTGCTGCTGGCCGGGGGGCGGTTGCCGGAGCGGCTCGCTTTGCAGGTACTCGGGCAGGCTGTGGGAAATATACTCCACCACCTCCAGACGGCCTACCCCCTCGCTGCCGAGGAAATAGACGGCATGGGAGTCAGGTTCGGTGAAGATGGAAACCAGCACGTCACCGGTGTCGACCTGTTTTTTACCGCAGCTCTGGACATGGCTGACCGCCCGCTGCAGCACCCGATTGAAGGCGACTGTCTGGGCCGGTTCGCCGTCTCCGCTCTTCATCACGGGCATGCCGGTTTCGAAGAAACGCTCCAGGCGGTCCTTGAGGCTTTCATTGTTGCCGCCGCATTTGTCGATGATGTGGCGGGCGAGATCATCGTGGAGCAGTCCGTAG
>JAUWAH010000190.1 GCA_030602145.1 Desulfobulbus sp. | reverse complement strand
CAGGGCTGCCTCGGCCCGCGGATGCCAGTAGCGCATGCACGGCCGAACGATGTAGTCGCCGTCCTGCCGGAGGGCTTGTTCCAGCGCTTCCGCCTGCTCCTCGGTTTTTTTCCGGATAGGCGACCCGCCACCGATACGCCGGTAATTGGTCATGCTTTTAGGGGCGCGGCGATGGGCGATGATCCGGGCGATGGTTGTTTGCAGGAAGGCCGGCCCGAGGCGGATGATCTGCCGATCGGAGAACAGGTTGAACAGAAAGGGCCGTACATCCTCAAGCCGTTCCGGACCGCCGAGGTTCAAGAGCAAGATCCCGATTTTGTTGTCAGTCTTCATGGTGCCACTGTACAGTTCCGGTCGGGGTGCCGTCAAGAAATTGCGCTTGCTCTCTTGATTTCACCACGGATCAATGCCTATAATGAAGGCATGGTCACGCGGTATCCTACCAATGTCAATCACTTCTCGTGCTCTTCGCACACTCTTCACCATGCCTTTGTCTGTGACAGATCAAGCTGGATGAGATTAATCTTCGCCCGCAATTGGTGCGCACAGGATACCGCGCACGATCAGACCTCTAGGCAGCGGCATGGGGCCGCTGGCGTCTTTCTTTGCGGAGGATGTGTATGGAACTGAAAATCGAGGCCAAGAATCTTGATATCCGTAAGAGTTGGCAGGAAAAAATCGATGAGGAGCGGGCAAAGCTGATTCGTCATTATGCAAATCTGGTCCTCCATCTGCGCGTCACCATCGAAGCCACTCCCGGGTACAAGGAGGGCGGCTATGAGGTGCGGCTGGTTGCCACAGTGCCTAACGATACCGTCGCGGTCAAACGATGGGGCGAGAGCGTTCGTCCCCTGCTGGTCGAGGCGTTCGATGTGCTCGGTGCCCAACTCAAGGAGATTGTCAAAAAGAAGCAGAATCACAAGGCTGTGAAGATTCAGGGTGCGACCATCGACAACAAGGCTGCGGGAATTATTCGTAAGATCGTTCCCGATGAGTCGTATGGTTTTATTGTCACCGACGACAAGCTCGATGTCTTTTTCCACGCCAACAGTCTCAAAGATGTGGAGATGAGTGATCTCAACGAGGGGGACGAGGTTTTGTTCGCCGCCGAAGAGGGCGATAAAGGGTTGCAGGCGACCTGGGTCAAAGTCGGTTAGCTGTAACCCCCCAAGAAAGAGACCTCCGGGACCTGGGGGTTCCGAAGAGGAGGAAATTGAAAAACCCCGCTGCCGGCGGGGTTTTTTTTATGGCGGTGTCCCGTGAGGGTCACTGACTGAGATGAAAACGAAAAAAACAGTTGGTTGCCGGACTGTTGCCGTGTAGAAGGACGCATGTTCGACATGCTGTGTGCCGGTCACGCCAGACCGGCGGATCCTTTTACCGGAGGCCCCATGACCCCCCCCGAGCTGTATCTGATCGACGGCAGCGCCTATATCTACCGGGCCTACCACGCCATCAAACCATTGTCCACCTCCCACGGACTGCCGACCCATGCGGTGTACGGATTTCTTTCGATCCTGCGACGTTTGCTCAGGGAGCGCGAGCCCCAATATCTGGCGGTGGCCTTCGATACCAGGGGGCCGGTGTTTCGCCATCGCATGTATGATCTGTACAAGGCCAATCGACCGCCCATGCCCGATGATCTTGCCCGGCAAAGTCCCTACATCCGGGAGCTGGTCATGGCCTATCGCCTGCTTCTGCTGGAGCACGACGATCAGGAGGCCGATGATTTGATCGCCTCGGCGGCCGACAGGATAGGCCGCCAGGGGTGCAGGGTGGTGATCGTCTCCGGGGACAAGGATTTGCTGCAGTTGGTGTCGCCCAATGTCAGCCTCTGGGATCCGATGAACGACCGGATAATGGACGAGGCGGCGGTAGGCGAGAAATACGGTCTATCACCGGGCCGTCTGCTCGACTATTTCGCCCTGACCGGCGACAGTTCCGACAATATACCCGGCGTGCCGGGCATTGGACCAAAATCGGCACAGAAGCTGATCGCCGAACACGGAGACCTGGAATCGTTGTACGAACGTCTCGATACCATGAAACCCTCCAAGACGGTTCAGCGACTTCGCGATCATCGTGCCGATGCCTTCCTGTCCAGGGACCTGGTCCGCCTTAATGTTGCCGCCGAGGTTCCCGGCTCCATCGAAGCGTACCGCAGGGGCGAACCAGATGACGAGCGGCTGCGGGACCTGTTGACGGAGCTTGAATTTTTCTCGTTGCTCAAGGAGGAGACCCGGGCGGCGCCTATTGAGACCACCCGGTTTCACCTGGTGAGCGAGGTCGCCGCGCTCGACACCCTCGGCCGGCGGCTGGCCAGAGTTGGGCTGCTTGCCGTCGATACCGAAACCGATTCACTGGACCCCTTGCGTGCCGGGCTGGTGGGCGTGTCCCTGGCGGTCGAAGAGGGCGATGCCTGGTACCTTCCCTGCAATCATCGCGACGCGGCAGGCAATCGACTTGGCGGCCAGTTGCCGCCGGACCGGATGATCGCTTTCCTGAAGCCGCTCCTGGAGTCTCCGGAAACGACCAAGGTCGGGCACAATCTCAAGTTCGACCTGGCGGTTTTGGCTGCGCCCCAGAACGGCTCGATTCGACTCGGCGGGCCATTGTACGATACCATGATCGGTGCCTGGCTCCTCGACCCGGATCGACACACCTATAAGCTCGACGATCTCTGCCGGGAGATCGACCTGCACATGACCAGCTTCGCCGAGGTCACCGGCGGCGACAAGGCAGAAGATGCCTTCAGCCGGGTCAGTCTGGAGGCGGCCAAGAATTACAGTTGCGAGGATGTCTACGGGGCGATCCGACTGTATGGCGCACAACATCCCCGGCTTGGCGAGGCTGGCCTGCTGCCGTTGATGGAGAATCTCGAGGGACCGTTGATTCCGATATTGGCGGACATGGAAGAGGCGGGCATCGGCGTGGACAGCGGACTTCTGGCCGAGCTTTCCCGCGAATTCGGCCAACGTTTGGAGGGAGATGAGCAGGCAATCTATGCCTCGGCCGGGATGGTGTTCAACATCAATTCTCCCCGACAGCTGGGCGAGGTTCTCTTTGAGAGGCTGCAACTGCCCAAGGGCCGAAAAACCAAAACCGGCTGGTCCACGGACGTCAAGGTCCTTGAAAGTCTCAGTCAAACCCACCAGCTACCGGCGCTGATCCTCCAATATCGCAATCTGGCCAAACTGAAATCCACCTACATCGATAAGCTGGCCAGCTTGCGCAATCCAAGAACCGGCAGGGTACATACCTCATTCAACCAGTGCGGGACTGCCACCGGCCGACTGAGTTCCAGTCATCCCAACCTGCAGAATATTCCCATCCGCACCGAAGAGGGGCGACGCATCCGCTCTGCCTTTGTTGCCTCCGAGGGCTGCTCGCTGGTCGCGGCCGACTATTCACAGATCGATCTTCGAGTCCTCGCCCATTACTCGGGGGACAGGGAGTTGCTGGCCGCCTTTCATGGCGGACAGGACATCCATCGCCGGACGGCGGCCGAGATTTTCTTTGTCGCCCCGGAAATGGTCACCTCGGAGATGCGCCGAGTGGCCAAAACCATCAATTTCGGGATTGTCTACGGGATGTCGAGCTTTGGTCTGGCCAGTCAACTGCACCTGAGCCGGAAGGAAGCGCAACTGTTCATTGACCGGTATTTCGCTCATTTTTCCGGAATAAAGGATTTTATGGAGTCGACTGTCGAGCAGGCGCGGACAGATGGGTTTGTCACCACCTTGCTGGGGCGGCGACGGTACCTGCCGGATATCAACAGCAGCAACCGCGTGCAACGTGAATTTGCCGAACGGACCGCCATCAACACCCCGATCCAGGGAACAGCCGCTGACATCATCAAGTTGGCCATGTTGGGGGTGCATCACGAATTGGCCCGGCGCCGGCTTCGGACCCGGCTGTTGTTACAGATTCACGATGAGTTGGTCCTCGAAGCACCCGAAGAGGAGATCGAAGAGGTTGCCGCCCTGGTCCGGGAGCACATGGAAGCTGCCATGGAGCTTCGCGTTCCCCTTGTGGTGCGGATCGGCAGCGGCCGCAGTCTGGAAAAGGAGGATTGATTTTTCTTTTCCTTTTGCCGATTGGTGCGGTATATAAGCAGGTTGCATGCTACGGACTGTTGTGCGATTCTTTCCGGAAAAACGGGGAGCGAGCCCCTTTTTCCGTTTTGGTGGAAGGTTGAAGCCCCGGTTGTGCGGGCAAGGAAGAAGCAAGGAAAAAATGACTGGTATGGGGTTGATTCAGTGTTGTTTTTTAAACGGGTTTATTTTTTGCATTAACTAAGGGAAAGAGAACCCGGAGGTGCCCCATGAGTCCCCGTGAAGCCATTCGCATCCTGATGCTCAGTCCTGTCTATTTTCGATTGAGTCTTTCCCAGCGCTGGCAACTGGTGCGGGAATACTGTTGCAATTTCAACCGGAGCGGTGTGAGGTGAGATCGCCAAGGAGGTTTCCTGTTGACAGGCCATAGGGAAATCTCCGGCGTCGGCGAGCGTCGCCATCATGTCCGTTACCGAATCAAGGAAGAGACCTTTGCCTTTCTCGGCGTTGAGACTGGCACCCTGGTGGATATCAGCCGGGGCGGGTTATGTGTCCAATGCGCCGTTCTGGCAAACGATCCCGTTCTTCCCGCCCGTCTTGACCTTTTTGTTGCCAAACCGCATTTTTATCTCCCGGACCTGCCTTTTACCCTGATCGGTGAAACCCTGACGGTTCCCGCCTCGCTGTTCAGTTCCCTGAGCATCAAACGCTTCAGTCTGCAATTTGGCATGTTATCCGATGCGCAGCGCGTCGAAATCGACCGGTTCATCATCGGGAACACCGTCAGCGAGCACTGATTCGCCGCGACGGTGCGGTCTGCCATTGTACTTGAACAAGGAATCCGTGATGAAATCGTGGACGATATGGGTGATTTGGACGCTGGTTGTTTTCTGCTTCTGCGGGTCAGCCCGGGCTGAGAAGGAGGTCAGGGTCGAAGCCAGGGATCAACGCTCGCTCAGCGTGACCATCTACGGCAGCAATGTGGCGCTGGTCAAGGACCGTCGAGCTGTCAGCCTGCCGCACGGCATCCTTTCCCTGGCCTTTGGCGAGGTGAGTGAACTGATCAGGCCCGAAACCGCCCTGTTGCGTGGGCCTGACCTGATGGTCCGCGAGCAGCGCTTCGCCTACGACCTCCTGACCCCTCGAACCCTGCTGGAGGCCCATGTGGGCCGGGAGGTCACTCTCAGCCGACGGCATCCCGTCACCGGTGAGGAGCAGCCGGTCAGGGCCAAGGTGCTCAGTGCAGCCGACGGCGTGGTGTTGCAGGTCGGCGACCGCATTGAGACAGATGTCGACGGCCGGTTGATCTATGCCGATCTTCCCGACTCCTTTCGACAACGGCCGACTCTGACCATGCTGGTTGACAGTGGTGCGGAGGGAGCCAGGGAGGTCGAACTGGCCTATCTGACCGGCGGGCTGAACTGGCAGGCGGATTACGTGGCGGAACTGAACGAGGCCGATGATCGCCTCAACCTGAATGCTTGGGCGACGGTGACCAACGAAAGCGGCACCCACTATGACCAGGCGCAGGTGTACCTGATCGCCGGTGATGTCCGCATCGCCCAGCCGCCGGTGGCG